>JAKEGR010000192.1 GCA_022615465.1 Planctomycetota bacterium
AGGGATCTCAATCATGTCGTGCCTGATGTTGCCCAGGTCTGCCTACATCCATGTGCCGTTCTGTCGGCATCGCTGCGGCTATTGCAACTTCACACTCGTGGCCGGGCGACAGGATCTGGTCGGCGATTATCTGCGAGCGATCGAACTGGAACTTGCGCGGCTCGGGATCCCGCGCGATGTCGACACGCTCTACTACGGTGGCGGGACGCCAACATTTCTCACACCCGAGCAATTGAGCAGGTTGACGCAGACCGTCCTCCAGTGGCACCCGCTGGCCAGCGGTTATGAATGGACGGTCGAAGCCAATCCGGCCGACGTGAATGAAGCGATGGTTGGCACGCTTACGGAATGCGGCGTGACGCGATTGAGCCTTGGCGCACAATCGTTCCATCAACAGAAACTGCGACTTCTGGAACGGGATCACGAACCGGACGACGTCAAGCGGGCAATGAAGCTGGCTCGTGACAACGGCATGCAAGTCGCGATTGATCTGATCTTCGCCACGTCTGGGGAGACGCTCAATCAGTGGCATGCCGACATGGAAGGCGCGTTGGCGATCGAGCCAGATCATGTGTCGGTCTATGGCCTGACGTTTGAGCGCGGCTCGGCGTTTTGGGGCCGGCGAAAACGCGGTGAACTTGTGGAAGTCGATGAAGAACTCCAACGCGAAATGTACGCACTCGCCATCGATCGGCTGACGGCGGCCGGGTTCGAACATTACGAGATATCGAATTTCGCCCGGCCCGGGCGCCGGTCGCGGCACAACGAAACGTATTGGTCCGGTGCCGGCTATTACGCTGCCGGCCCGGGAGCGGCGCGATATGTTGCCGGCATTCGCGAGACCAACCACCGCAGCACGACGACCTATTTACACCGCGTGCTGGCCGGCGATTCACCCGTGGCCGAGCGGGAACAACTCAACCCGGAAGCACGGGCGCGGGAACTGCTTGTCTTTGGATTACGCCGCATGGAAGGCGTGGCGCGCCATGACTTCAATGACCAAACCGGCTTTCAGATCGACGCACTCGTCGCCGCGCCGCTCAAGAAATTCATGGCCGCGGGACTGTTGGCCGACGACGGCGAGCACATCCGGCTGACTCGGCATGGCCTATTCGTCAGCGATGCACTCTGGCCGGAGATGTTGTAACAGACACACGCCCTCTGATTTGGCGTAGCCATCGACGCACGGCGTATCGAACCGCGTGGTATCGTTCCTACAGCGGTGCCCGCGGAAGTTGCCGGCGGAAGGGCGGGTCTTCATGCGGCGGCAAGGGCTGGTCGTTTTCCGCAGCCCACATCTCGCGTTCCGCTTGGGTGGCATAGTAACGGAGCCATGCGTTAGCATTCTCCTCGATATTCGCGCAATCCCAATGGAGGAATACCGCACGATGGTCAAGCTTCTTTTCGTACGAAGGCAGGATGTCGCGAAAGACGATTCCGTAGAGTTGGTAGTCGCTCAGGTGATCCGTGAAGTCGAGCACGATCCGGCCTTCAAACAGCTTTTCAATCGTTGCTCGTAGAATGAGAGAGAGTTGGTGCTGGCCAAGTCGGTCGGGATGAGGCAGCGCCAGCGGCGGATCGAACCACTGGCTGATCGGCAGCATCGGCGCCCGCTCCCACTGGAGCATCGACTCCAAGAACTCATTTTCGCTGCGGGTCGTCATCACGGTGGGATTCACCCGGTCGATCGATTCATCAAATAGGGGTTCAAGCTCGTCGCGCAACTGAGCGTTGCGCAAGAGGTGTTCGACTTCTTCGGACTTTGAGGATTCGGGAGGAAACATGGATGTCAACCAGCGCCGCCGAGCGGTCGGATGGAAAGGTGATTTCTTCGAAACGCACAAAGGCAATCCGGGGGAAACGTTCCGCTGCGATCGATGTCCTGCTCACGCGGGTTCCCACCGCGCACTGGCAACGTGTGCCCCGGAACCTTGACTTTAACAACAGATTGATCGATCTAAAAGCATTTGGGAACCGTGTTTTCCAGGAGATCTGTTGCTGGCATGAGTACGACCAGCAAACGTGACAAGGTTGGGCGGAATAAGTTGCGCAGGCGTTAAAGTCCGACAGGAAAACAGCAGGGCACATTCATGAAGTCACCACTCGACTGAAACCTCAACAAAAGCTGCAAGCAGCACCGGGAGTTCCGCCACACCGGTGCTGTCGTGGCATAGGATTCATAGCCTGTCACAATGCCACTTTGCGGTATGGCGCGACATCGGGCCGCCCGGCCGCAAAATAAAATCGCGGCGGCACGCTGAAGCAATCACGCGCCGGCAGTGCCAGCAGTGCGCTACAAAGCGTTCCAAAACCGAGGTTGGTTACCACATTCATTGCCCCTGCGGGACCAGCGTCTGTCTCGGTACACGCGAGCAGTGCCTCCCAAGCAGACCAGTCGTCGGCCTCTGGGTCGGGTGCTGGCGACGTCCGAAAACAAGGCAGGTAGCGACGGATGCGCGCCGAGCCAAGGTCGTTGCAGTTCATCTCGGTGAGCATCGATACGCCTGGTGACAGCTCCATTGCCTCGATGCGGTGACGGCCGTCGACCTCGGAGTGCCACAACCAAAAAGCGATCTGGCTGTCGGCGATCACCAGGTTGAAACTGCGGTAGGCCGCGGCATCCAGATTGGCAATCGCGTTGGCGGCCGAGACAGCGTCGGCATGGTCGAGCGCCGCAAGCACGAGAAGGCCACGGCTGCGCTTGCCTGGAGTCGGCCCGAGCGTACCGCGACGATTCAGAATGCCGGCAACGACCCGATGATCGTTCAAACCAAACCAACTGCCGCCGCCAAGCTCATCGAGTCCAGCAATCACTTTGGGTCGGTCTGGCCAATGGCGCGCCGGCTGCTGCCAGGGACGCTCGACCATTTCATCCCGGTTTGTGGCAAACAGCATCGGCCAACGATGGCCCGGGCGGTGCAGAAGGATCAGGGTACACATCGGGTAGCCTGTCGGCTCAAGAACCAATA
>JAKEGR010000193.1 GCA_022615465.1 Planctomycetota bacterium
CCCGCCCGCGGGCCAGCGCCCCAATCGACCAACTCCTGGACAAACTTCGGCGCGCTCGGATCTCTGGGTCGCGTCGCGCGAACCAGAGAGGCCGCGTACTTGATAATGTGCTCGCTGACCGCCACGGAGCCGACCAGCTTCTGCAAGTTGAGGATCGCCCGTTCGGAAAGCACCTTTTGCACTTCCGGCCGGTCGTGGCGGGTCGTTGCGGCGAGAATCTGTTCTTCTTCCGCGGCCGATGGATAGTCCACCTTGATGTTGAACATGAACCGGTCGAGTTGTGCTTCGGGCAGCGGGTAGGTTCCTTCCTGCTCGATCGGGTTCTGCGTCGCAATCGTAAAGAACGGATTCGGCAACGGATAAGTTGATTGCCCCACCGTCACCTCCCGCTCTTGCATCGCTTGGAGCAAGGCGGCTTGCGTCTTCGGCGGCGTCCGGTTGATTTCGTCCGCCAGCAGGATGTTGGTGAAGATCGGCCCCTCGACAAACCGGAACGACCGTCGGCCGTGTTCGTCTTCTTCCAGCACATTGGTGCCGGTAATGTCGGATGGCATCAGGTCGGGCGTGAACTGAATCCGCTTGAACTGCAAATCGAGAATCTGGGCCAGCGTGCTGACGATCAGCGTCTTGGCCAAACCCGGAACGCCAACCAACAAACAGTGTCCGCGCGTGAAGATGGCCGCGAAGATCTGCTCAATCACGGCATCCTGGCCGATGATGATCTTCTGAAGCTCGCGCTGCATGACCTGACGGTGCTGCCGAAACTCCTGCAGCACGTCGCCCAGATTGCGTGTCTTGGTACTCATGGTAGTGTTGTCCAGTCGCATTCTATCGGGGCAGCACCACGGCGGCAATCATTTCGCCGGTGCCGCGTTGCGGCTTCAACTATCGAATCGTAAACTACTTACGTAGGATGTGCAGTCTCGCGGAGGAAGGAAAACTGGATGACACGAACTCGTGCCTACCTGCTGATTGCGACCTTGGCGACCGTAATGATTGTAACGCCAATCACGGCCCAAGCGCAGCGGCCGTTGGCCGGTCCGGTGGACGCCGCCGCGGTTCTTTCGGCCATCGACCGCGGCGCCGCTTATCTCAAACGCGAGCAGAATTCGCGCGGCGATTGGAACGAGCAAGTCGTATTTCCCGGTGGCGTAACTGGCTTGTGTGCGTTGGCGCTGCTCAATGCGGGCGTCGAGCCGGACGATCCGGTTGTGCAAAAAGCGATTGCTCATCTGCGTGGCATCAAGCTGGAGAAGACGTACTCGGTCGCGTTGGAGACGATGGTTCTCTGTGCCGCCGAGCCGAAGAAGGAGATGCTTCGCATCGTCAACAATGTCCGCTGGTTGGAAGAGAAACAGATAAAAGACGGGCCGTTCCAAGGCGCCTGGGCTTATCCCGATGGCGGCGGCGACAACAGCAACTCCCAGTTTGCCGTGCTCGCTCTCTATGAAGCGCAGCTCGTCGGTGCGAGCGTTCAGCGCGCAACCTGGGAACTGGCCCACGACTATTGGGCGCGAACGCAAAACGCCGACGGCTCGTGGGGCTATGTGCCTGGCGACGACGGCAGCGGCAGCATGACCTGCGCCGGCATCGGCGGGCTGGCGATTTCCTCCGCCGCGCTGGCCTCGGGCGATGCGTCGGTCGAGGGGGGGCGCATCGTCTGCTGCCGCCCGCACGAGGAGGATGACAAATTGGAGCGAGCCATCAACTGGCTCGCCGAGCGATTTTCCGTAACGCGAAATCCGCGCCCGGAGAGGTCCGGCCAGCCTTGCCTCTACTACTATCTGTATGGTCTCGAACGCGCTGGCCGGCTCACCGCGCGGCGGTTCATCGGCAAGCACGATTGGTATCGCGAAGGCGCCGAGTTTATCGTCCATGAACAGGATCCGCTCTCGCACTATTGGCAAGGGAACTGGCACGCCGAACGCGACCCGCGGGTCAGCACGGCGATGGCCCTGCTGTTCCTGGCCAAGGGTCGCCGGCCGATCGTATTGGCCAAGCTCAAGTATGGCGACGACAGCCGCTGGAATCAGCACCGCCGCGATGCGGCCCACCTCACCGCGCACACCGAAGAGGCGTGGGATCTGGGCCTGACGTGGCAGACCATCGACCCGGCGACCGCCACGGTCGAGGACTTGCTCCAATCGCCCGTGCTTTACATCAGTGGCAGCGAGGCGCCGAGTTTGCTCGAGCATGCGGCGAAGCTACGCGCCTACGTGGATCGCGGCGGGTTCCTCTTCGCCGAGGCGTGTTGCGGCGATGCAAGCCGCTTCGACGCGGGTTTTCGGCAGTTGATGGCCGCGGTGTTTTCCGAGCCGGAGTATCGGCTTCAACAAGTGATCCCCGGCCACCCGATCTGGCGCATGCAGGAACTCGTGCGGCCGGAATCGCCGTATGTGGGCCATTTGTGGGGCGTCGAATACGGTTGCCGCACGTGTGTCGTCTACTGTGACCGCGATCTGTCTTGCTTTTGGGAACTGGCTCAGCCGGGTTTGTGGAATCGCCATCCTGAAGCCATCGCGCAGCAGATCTCGGATGCACTTGCGATCGGCGTCAATGTGCTGACATATGCCACCAATCGCGAGCCGAGAGGCAAGGAGCAGAGCTTTGTGATGCCGCTCGCGGAGGAGGATGTGGACGGTTCGACGAGCCGCGGCGTGATCGAAATTGCCAAACTTCGCCACGGCGGCGGCTGCAACGATGCGCCGGGCGCGCTGTTGAATCTGCTGCGAACCGCCGCGCAAGGCGAAACCAAGCTCCGAGTGCGCGCCGCGCCGGAGATGATCAATCTTTCCGACAAGAGTTTGTTCAACTATCACCTGGTGTTCATGCACGGGCGGCACGATTTTCAGTTCACGCCGGCCGAGCGGAAGCAACTCGGCGAGTATTTAGATCGCGGCGGAACCCTGCTGGCCGATGCGATTTGCGCCAGCAAATCGTTCGCGGCGGCCTTTCGCCGCGAATTGAGCGAATCGCTGCCCGGCAAGTCGCTCGAACGAATTCCGGCCGACGACCCCCTCTTCACC
>JAKEGR010000194.1 GCA_022615465.1 Planctomycetota bacterium
ATCGGTCGCGCAGGTTGGCCAAGCTTGGCTGTCGCTCGCCGGCCAAAAAGACATACGGATCGGTCGATCCAAATTGGCCCGCGAACATTCGTGAACTGCAGATCCCGGCAAGTGAGCGAATCAATCGCCATCTCGCCGGTAGTGTACGACGATTGGTCGTCGTCGCGTCCGCTGAGCCGGATAGCACCAGTAATGTTTTCTAGCGGATTACCTCCCTGCAGCGATGCCTGATGACAATCGAGATAGACGTCCCACGCCGCCGTAATCCGATCGGACTGCGGGCGTCGTTCGATGCTCAGCGAACTGTTGAAGAGGTTGAATGTACCACTGGGCTGCAGTCGCTCGCACGTCTTCTGTATGCGCGGCGGCAGGGCGACGAGCAAATCGCGGTGAGCGGTGAGACGGTCGGCGTTCACGCCGCTCAGAGCCAATTGCCAGCCGCCGCTGGTGGTCGGCTGCCATGTTCCTAGAGCAGCGGAATAATCGATGGAGCCATGCCGCGCACGTAGGTTTCGCAAACCAACTCGCCCCGCAGCAAAGCTCGCCTCACCTTCGATTTGCTCGAAGCGATAAGGAAAGCCATGCGGCTCGATGGATACGCTATGCTCGCGCGGCCGTGCCACGACGTCAACCGCCGGTCTTGCTTCACCCGTCTGATGAACGATGTGTGCCGTGAAATCGATGCGTCCCTGCGGCCGCAGCTCGGACCAGGCCTGCTGCGCCTCTGGCGACAGCGCTTCGCGCAAATTGTCGTCCAGCGGCACGTCCGTCGCTTGGAAAATGAGGTCGAGATGCCGGCCATCGGTGACGGGTGTTGATTCCCCGTGGCAGATCACGACCGTAGAGTCGTGGCCACCGCGACCTTGCACACCGTGCAACTTCCAGCGACGGTTGTGTTCTGACACCAATCCATGGATATGGTGCAAGGGATAGCGAAAAAGATCATATTGAATCGAACAGTCCTTGAGCTGAATCTCCTGCGTGACGCTTGCCTTCGCCGACGATTTGTCGCTCCATTCCGCCCGCCAACGAAAGTCGACTGCACCTTGGGGTCGCAGCGAACGAACGAATCGTTCGCCTTCGTCCGGCAGGGCTGTTAGGAGTTCTTCATGAATGGGGACGTCACTGCCGGTGATTTCCAGCCAGCCTACCGGATGGCTGGAAGGTGCAGGTGCGTTGTCGTCTGTTGGGACCGGCTTGCGGGTTGTGAACGCGACGGACTCCTCCAAGGTTGCCGAGGATGCGCCGTTCGTCTCCAACGTGTCTTCCGAGACAATTCCGGAAAACTTGCCTTGAATCTTGATGGAGCGTCCCTCCGCCATTCCCATGAGATCCACCGTAAGCGAATCCGCCCCGCTCTTCGCGGCTGCATCATACTGCAGTTTCCCTTTTGTTTGCTCCACTCGATAGGGAAACCGCTCCGCGTCGGTCATCGAAACGTCCTGGCACTCAAATGTTAGCTGCGGGTTCCACCGCTGGCCGTCAAACGTAACTCTTGCAGTCGCGTCCACCGCTCCTGTTGGTTGAAACCGATGCCACAATCGTGCGGCGGAATTAGAGAACATCGTTGACAGTCGTTCGTCCAGAGGAAGCCGGACGACTCGCACGGACATACCGAGCGGCGCGTTGGACGACCAACCTTGCCGCTCACAAGCGAGTACCAGGTCGGCCGTGCCCAACTTGCCTATTAGCCGTTCCACGATCAATTGTCGGGGAGTCGCCCGCAGCTTGACGGTCAGGTCGGTTACGGGCTGTGGCAGCGTGGGATAGGTGAATCGGCCACGATCCATTTGCAGGCTCGCGGACCAATCCAAAGGCGATTGCAATCCCGGGGAACGAGCCAACCGGATCAAAATATCCGCGCGACCGTGGACCTGTGCTTGGGAAAGCTCGGCAGGAATCGCAGCGGGGATCGTCTCCAGAAAATCGGGAGAGATTTCCAAACCGTTGGCGGTGATCGTCAGATCGACTGAGCCGTCCTTCGTTCCAATTTCTCCTTCAATCTGCACGCTTCGAGCCGGCGTGCCGGCGACTACCCCATGAACCTGGTATCGCTGGCCAGGAGGCGTATTTGCCGGCGTAGTATCATTTTGCGAGGCAAGGGGAGTCAGTGTTGCATCGATTCCGCGAAGCGTGAAAGGCGTGGCGCCGCGGCGAGCTGAGTCTTCGAGAATCAGCGTAGCATCCTCAATTACCAGCACGGGCGCTTGATCGCTGAACTTGGGCAGCGGCACAAGCGCACCCACATTCCACCGACCATTCCCCAGGCGCACTGCTCGTAGCGTCGCCCCCTGGACAATAATCCGCTCGACGTGTGGCTGACCGGAGAGCAACTCCTCCATGGGCACATTGCCTGAAAGGAACAATTCATCAACGGACAGCAACGGCTGTGGTGTGTTATTTCGTTGCGGATCGAGGATCGAGAGATCATGGATGGTAATGCCACGGTCATTTTCATATTGGGCGCTACCAACATGCACTGCAAAATCGCGATAGTGATTCGCGATGCGATGTTCCACATGACGACGGATTTCATCATCGAGCCGAAAGTACAAGTAGCCGCCTATCAAAAGCGCAGCCGCGACCACCAGGAACAGCGTCCATTGGAAAAGCGACCAGCAGCAGTTGACCAGTCTGGTAAGAATCCCGGCACTCCTTCGCGCGGATCAATCCGATCATGGGCCAGCCACCAGCATCCCGTGATCGTTGCGCAGACGGCGAGAAAGACGCAGCGCGTCGCCCGCTCGAACTCGCAACCCGCTGATACTGCGCAGTTTAGGGCGGCGTATGGTAGAAACCGCCAGCACCGCGGGTCAATACGAACGGGGGCTGCCTCGACTGCTAGCAGTTGTGGCAAGTGGCTCGTCACGACACTCGAGCACAACCTCGCTGTCCCTGCGGCTGGCAAACACATCACCGGGAAGATTGAGCCTGGGCAAAGGCTCTGCGGCGAGCGCAAGCGACGCTAGCATTGTCCATTCGTGAAATCCCATCGCTTGCAATGGCCACTTCGCTTGAATCCATGCCACCTTGAACACTTCACGGACTAACAGCGGCGGCTGATCGGCTAACGGCCGACTATCGATGCGAATGAAACGTGGAGTGGTCGCATCCATCCTCACACACATTTCCGCAAGGTTGTCGGCCAGTCCGCTGATCACCTGCTGTGCCTCGCCGGCCTGCGCGGCAAGGCGGAGCAGCGCTTCGTCCACTTCCTGGTTGTATCGTTTGCGAATCGTCGGCAGTAGTTCATGCCTTAGCCGGTTGCGTGTGAACCGTAGATCAGCGTTGGTCTTGTCACTCCGGTAATCTTGACCAATTGCCGCCAAGTATCGCAGCACCTCGCTACGTCGAACCGCAAGCAGTGGGCGAATCAGCGTCACGCTTTCTGACAATGGCCGCGCAGATGATATGCCCGCCAATCCAGCCAACCCAGTTCCGCGGACGATACGGTGCAGTACCGTTTCCGCTTGATCGTCGGCTGTGTGGGCAACGGCGACGTGCCGTGCCCCGAGACGTTCCGCAACATCGCGCAAGAACTGGTATCGTGTATTGCGGGCCATATCTTCCCAGCCGTTGCCTTGGTCGATCACCCGGGCAGAGCCATCTGCTCGGCCAACCTCCAGGGGCACGCCCAATCGCTGGCACAGTTCGGTCAGCCACGATTCATCCTGGTCGGCTGCGGCCCCCCGTACCCCGTGATTGAAGTGACCGACGTACACGCTGCCACTCCCCCCCACTGCATGCTTCACCCCCAGCACAGCCCGCAGCAGTGCC
>JAKEGR010000021.1 GCA_022615465.1 Planctomycetota bacterium
ACGCCACTGGTGGCCAGCAGCCGCGAGTGGTTTCCCTGCGCGGTCAACACGCTCAGCCGGTCGCAGCCAATCACCCGCCGGCCTTCATTCGCTACCACATAAGCGGTTTCGCTAAGCCGCAAGCTGCGGTGAATCAGCGAAGAGAGCCGGAGCAACTGGCCGCGGTAGCCCTCGTCTTGCCGCAGCCGAACGAGTTCGCTGTACGCGTGGTAATCGGCCGCCACGTCGCAAACGGCAGCAAGAAACTGCTCGTAGCCGCGGCAGGCGGCCGGGCTTGCCTGCGGCTGCAGTTGAATCTCGATAATGGCCAGCGTGCTGGCCGCCACGGTATCCGCTGGCGCAACGGATCGTTGAGGCGACCTGTCGGCCGGTCCGTCCACTTGCTCACGGCGAAGCAGTACCGGTCCGACCAGCAGCATGGAGTCGCTTGAATCGCCGGCTTCACGATTCTGTTCGACGCTCGCGGCACGCGCGGAAACGGAAACGACGTGGCCGCTCGCCGCGGCGTCCGCCAGCAGCGATTCGTGAGCGCGCCGCGTATCGCCGACCAAATCACCAGCCGACCAATTGATCTGGGCTACCGGCTGCAGTGGACCCATCGTCGCGCGCAGCCAGACCGCACCACCACTGGCCGCGAGCGCGCGGACGCACTCTGCCAGCAACTCGCGATAGAATGGCTCGGGGGCGACGGCAGATCGGGCCAACTGCCCCAGCCGGGCAAGGGAATCTTCCAAATCATGCCAGGCATCCGGGTCCGATGCCGCGCCGGTCTTCGGGAGAGAAGCGGACATATCCGCCAGTATAGCCACTCGGAAGGTTTCAGCACGTTGGCCGACCATTTGCCTGCTCGCAATTTGGTAGTCATTCGATGCTGTGAGAGAACGACGCTGCTAGTGATGCCGATTTTGCGGGTTGACGGGACAACTTGCGGCGGAGGCTGCGGATGTGTGCCGAACGCTTCGGTTTCTGCCATTCGACAAACTGCTGGCAAGGCGAAGCAATGACTGCAACTTTGCTTCGTGCGTTGACAAATGGCGGGTAAAGAGTATAGACTAGTCGTAGACTAGTTTTTTTGGAGTTTCCTTTCCATGCCTTCGATGCCAACCACCGATACGATCGGCGCCTACGAGGCCAAGACCCACTTTTCGGCACTGATCGAGAAAGTCGAGGCGGGCGATGAAATTACGATCACTAAACACGGTACGCCGGTGGCTCGGCTCGTACCAATCAAGAAGGAATTGACGACGGCAGAACGGCGTCAAGTTATCGAAGATTGGATTAACCGACCGGACAAGCCCACGCTGGGTGGCCTTAAAATTCGCGACCTCATTAACGAGGGCCGTCGATGACGCCCCTCTTCGTGGTCGATGCCTCGGTGGCGATGGCGTGGTGCTTTAAGGACGAAATAACACCGGCCACGCAAAAACTGCTTAAAGACATAAGCAGCAAGCCAGCGTTGGTGCCCGCCTGGTGGTACATTGAAATAGCGAATGTGCTCGCGTTGGCAGAGCGAAAATGCCGCATCAGCACCACGGAGATCATCGACTTCGTCGCTGTGCTCGATAGTGCGCGAATCGAGGTGGACAACGAATCGCCTCGGCGCGCGTTCAGCCACCTCTTGCCCTTGTGCCGCGACCACGGGCTGACGAGCTACGATGCGATGTATCTTGACCTCGCCCAGCGAAGAAAATTGCCGCTCGCGACGCTCGACACACCGCTCCGCAAAGCCGCGAAAAAATTGGGCGTAAAGCTACTTGGAAAGTAACCGGCTATCGACACTTTCCGGATAGTCTCCCAAAGTCCATCCCAAGGGCTGCGAACGCTTGTCGGAACAGGTATCTGGGGGATCCGGGTTGATGAATTCACGACAGCTAAGATAGGTAAGATGTAGCGATTGTGCCTGGAATACTCATTGGGAAGGTCCAGCCCTGTCGAAAACGACGAAGGCACCGCGGATCAAGAAATCGACTTGGCCTGTGCGCCAGCGGGGAATCCGGCTAATTTCCGTGCCGCTCATCTGTGTTCTTATCGACTGAGGGAAGCTATTCGACGGCCACGGCGTCCGTGGCGCTCGTGTGAGGCGAGACTCACAAGACGGTTGGCGCTGGAATTGCGCACCGTGCGTGAAGCGGACTGGAAACCACGCGCGTTCCGGCCTTTGGTTGCCTGATGCCGTGTTGGCGCGCTCGCTCCACGGAACGAGATTCCGGCCGGTACGGCAACCAGTGACGCAACTTCGGTAATCGCATGCCTTACGATCGCAAATCCCTGGCGTTGTTGCTGGCTGCGTCACTGCTCGCGCCGTTGGGTTGCAATTGGCAAAGACACAACGCCTTTGAAGCCGACATCCCGAACGGCACGTACGAGAAGGTGGCGTCCGAAATCGAATACCCGGCAGAATCGGATAGCACGCGCGACAACGCCGACGAATCGGTCAATTCGCCCCAGCCCTGGACGATCTCGACGCAAGGGGCGCCCGAGTACTGGGACATCTCGCTCGAACAGGTCATTCAGATGGCGCTGGCCAACTCGCACGTACTCCGCGATCTGGGTGGCGCGGTGGTGCGCGCGCCGGACACGGTCGAAACCACGTGGAATCCGGCCATCGTGGAGACCAATCCACAGTTCGGCATGGAAGCAGCGCTGAGTGAATTCGATGCACGGTTCCTGGCCAGTTCCTACTGGCAGAAAAACGATCGGGCGCTAAACAACGAGTTCTTCGGCGGCGGAACGCGACTCCTGCAGCAGGATGCCGGCGTGTATCAATTCGCCCTGACGAAGCTCGCCGCGACCGGCTCTCGGTTTACCATTCGCCACAATGTCGACTACGACGCCAACAACGCGCCAGGGAACTTCTTCCCCAGTGCCTGGAATACGAACATCGAAACCGAATTTCGCCATCCGCTGCTTCAAGGGAGCGGCCTGGAATTTAACCGCATCGCCGGTCCGAGCGGTGTTCCGGGGAAATACAACGGCGTGCTGATCGCGCGGCTTAGGACGGACGTCGCCCTCAGCAATTTTGAGATTGCGGTACGCGACTTCGTGAGCAATGTCGAGAACGCCTATTGGGATCTGTACTACGGCTACCGGGTGCTCGACGCGCGGGTGCGTTCGCGCGATGCGGCATTGGAGACGTGGCGCAAGATTTACGCCCTGAACCAGGCCAACCGTCGCGGCGGCGAGGCCGAGAAGGAAGCCCAGGCGCGCGAACAGTTCTTCCGCTTCCAGCAAGACGTGCAGAACGCGCTCGGCGGCGAACCGTATGAATCAACGCGCAATTGGAACGGTCTCCCCAGCGGCGCGTTTCGGACGACCGGCGGCGTACTGATGAACGAGCGACGGCTGCGGCTGCTCATGGGCCTGCCGCCGACCGATGCCCGTCTGATGCGTCCTGCCGACGAGCCGGTTCTGGCGAAGATCGACTTCGATTGGGAGCAGTCGACCGAGGACGCAATCCACCGGCGAGTGGAGTTGCGCCGGCAAGAATGGCACATCCGACGCCTCGAGCTGGAATTGATCGCCGCCCGCAACTTCCTCTTGCCGCGTCTCGATACCGTGGGCCGTTATCGCTGGCGCGGTTTTGGTCACGACCTGATTGATCCCAACGGCGGCGAGTTGCCGCGATTTGACAACGCCTATGAGGATCTCACGACAGGCGATTTCCAGGAATGGCAATTGGGACTGGAACTCACGATGCCGATCGGCTTCCGCCAGGCCCACACGGCCGAGCGCAATGCGGAGCTGCTGCTCGCGACAGGGCGGGCGATTCTTCGCGATCAGCAGCGCGAAGTCGTCCATGAACTAGCCGACGCGGTTGCCGAACTCGACCGCACGTATGCCGTGTTGCATACCAGCCACAATCGGCTTGTTGCCGGACGCGACCAACTGGGCGCCGTGCAGGCCGCCTACGAAGCCGACAAAGCGCCGCTCGACTTGTTGCTCGAAGCGCAACGCCGCGTGGCGGAGGCGGACGTCGATTACTCGCTGAGCAAGACCCGCTATGCCGTGGCCATGAAGAACGTCCATTTCGTGAAAGGGACGCTGCTCGACTACGATGGCGTTTACCTCTCGGAAGGCGCCTGGCCCGGCGGAGCCTATTGCGATGCGGCCGAACGTGAAAGTCGACGAGGCCGACCGAAGCCATTGAACTATGCCTCGTCGCGCACGCCGATGGTCAGCCGCGGCGTTTACCCGCAGCTCGAAACACGGCCCGAGGCAGTGGAAACCGATGCCCGTGCGGTTCGCGTCGAGCCGCTGCCGCTGGAGCAGCCGGCCGCGCCGCTAAGACTACCAGAATCATCGCTGCCGCGAAGCGCTCTTGCTTTGCCGCGTGAATGAGTCCATCTTGGTCTGATGCGATCCTCTCGACTCTTTTGGAAGTTGCTGCTGGCGTGCGCCGGCCTGAATCTGGCTGCCGCGATCGTCTTCGCGATCGTTGTTTCCCAGTGGCAGCAACGGCAGACCATCGAGCAAGCGGACGAGCGTTTGCGAAACTCGGCCCTGCTGATTCGTGATGACGTGGCGGAATTGATGACGGCCGGACGCAGCGATGAGTTGCAACAGAGAGTCCATCAGCTTGGTCGGCAAATCGGAATGCGGTTTACGGTGGTGGCCATGGATGGCACGGTGCTGGCCGACTCGGAACGAGAGTCGCTGGCCCAGGTGGCCGAGATGGAGAATCATCGCTACCGTCCGGAAATTATGCAGGCCGTCGCCGGGGATGAAGGAACGGTTGCACGCTACAGTGCCACGATGCAGGCCCAGTACCGTTACTTTGCCTTGCGCGTCGATCGAGGCGGCAAGCCTGTGGGCATCGTCCGCTCGGCACTTCCAACCGACTCGCTTCGAGCGCGGATGGCCACGCTGCGGCGTCTGCTTGGAGGCCTCGTCGGCGTGGTGTTTCTGGGTGTCTCGGCGATCGCCTCCTGGATCCTCGGCCGCTTGATTCGTCCGGTCGCGCCGCTCACCGAGGCTGCCGACGCAATTGCCGCGGGCGATTATGAACACCGTGTGTACGTGGAACAACGCGACGAACTGGGCCAGCTTGCCCGCACGCTGAACCGCATGAGTCAGGACCTGCACGTCCGCATGACGCAACTTAACGAGACCATCGCGCGGCAAGCGACCGTGTTGGGCGGCATGGTCGAGGGCGTGATCGCGGTCGATACCCGGCAGCGGATCGTGCTGGCGAACCAGGCCGCCGGCCGCCTGTTTGAATTTCAGCCGACGAGGGTTGAAGGGAGGCCGCTCATCGAGATCGTTCGCAACCATGCCCTGCATCAGGCAGTGACCACGGCGATGTTCACTCGCAGGCCCCGGCGCTTAGAGATCAACCGCGAAGGTTCGGACAAATTGATCGTCGACGTTCACGTGACCCCGTTGCCAGGCGACCCGTGCCCCGGCGTCGTGCTGGTGATGCACGATACGACCGAACTGCGGCGGCTCGAGTCGCTGCGCCGCGACTTCGTCGCCAACGCTTCGCACGAGTTGAAAACGCCGCTCAGTTCGATTAAGGCCTACGCGGAAACACTCCGCAACGGCGCGATCCACGATCCGGACGCGAGCCACAAGTTTCTCGAACAAATCGAAGAACAAACCGACCGCCTCCATCGGCTCATCATGGATATGCTGATGATTGCCCGCATCGAGTCGACGCATCAGGCGTTCGAAATCGTTTCGGTCAGCGTACCGGAGGTCGTCAACGAATGCCTGGAGGACCGTCGCCCCGCCGCGGTGGCCAGGCAGATCGATCTCCACGTCGAACCT
>JAKEGR010000195.1 GCA_022615465.1 Planctomycetota bacterium
GGGAACCATCGCCGGACATTCTCCATCGGCGTGGCCCAGGAGAGTTGGGATGCCTCAACGAGCGCGGAACAAGCCCGATTCGACGAAAGCAGCTTATAGTAGTCGGCCGCGGAGTTGTAATCGGGCCGGTAATTGCGCATTACGCGTGGATCAAAAAACGACGCCAAGTGCGACGACATCGCGGCCGTTTCCCATGCCTGAATCGTCCGTCCGGCTTCTCGGTTGGGATGGACCGTGAAATACATCCCGCCGGTCTCATAGGCCAGGCGGCACAGTCCGAATGGACCGAATCCGGAATCAATCGCGTCCTCCTGCTCCTCTCGACCACCAAAAAGAAGCTTGATCCGCTCGGGCAGCAACGACTCGGGCCCTTGATGCACGGGGATCCACTGTGGCGTTTGGTCGAAATTCGGATCAGGATCCACATACTTGACGAACGCTTCCTGGCGGCCGAAGGGCGCCGGAACGCCGACAACATAGACCGGCATTTCATACTTGCGGCACGTTTCCACCGTCGCGTCGAGTTGCGGAATGTCGTCACCCGCCTCATCGGTGAAAACAACGATCATCACGTTGCGACGCGGCTTGGCGAGTCGGTGGTGGCGAAAATGGTCTGCCAGGTACTGGATTGATTGAAAGATGTTTTCCGTGCCGCTGGTGTCGTCGGTGACCGCGCGGACCGCGGCCTTGATCTCGTCGAGGTCGTCGGTTGGTTTGGGAGTGAGGAGTTGACAACCATTGCCAAACGACGCCACGGCCGTGAGAAGAGGTTTGTCCTGGTGGCGTTGGAAGGTTGGGCTGCCTGACGCCTTGATGACACCAAGTTCGTCATAGACGCGATCGAACCGCGTGGCGATCGAATCGCGCTGCGCCTTGAGGCTGCCTGATTGGTCGAAGAGCCAGACAACGAGTGTTTGCCGTTGTTCGAGCGACAATAGAATTTCATGGGTGATACGGTCGACTGCACCGGCTGCACCGCTAGAGCCCACGCTCCCAACGCCTTTGACGAGCAAGTTCTCGGTAACGTTCGGACCCTCCAGGATGGTGCGGTCGAATTCAGTGACTTGGATATCGCCCTGCGGGGTTGTCGGCTTGATCTCGTAGATGACTTGCGACTCATCGGCATCCATCGAGGCCACCGGTCGCGCAGTGCCCAACTCCTCCGCACCTAACGCACCAACCTGTGAATGCACCTCGGGGGAGAAGTGGTACTCCGGTGGCAAGAGATCGTCTTCCAGCTCGACAGGCAGGGAGAGGAGCGGAACATGGCTACGGATCGGAACCAGTAACGTGCAGTAAGCCAGCACCAGCAACGCCGTGAGGTGAACGGCAAGGCTGATGAGCCAGGCCGTGAAATCGCTGCAATGCGGTAGGCAGCCAAGGGCGAAGTGGAATTGTCGCCCGAGGCGGAGCCTGTCGGCGAGTGCCACGGCCATGGTCCCCATACTGTTCCGCGAACACCCTGGCCGCCCGCCAGTGGGACAGCCGAGGTTGCTCTCCCATCTATTCTTGGTGAAGCGGCGAGATTTGGCAATCATCTCGCGCAGGCGGGGAGATCGGGGGGCTTTCAGCTATAATGAGACCATGCCGTCAGGTTTGTCGGCGGGGCTGGTCGGTATGACGGATTGGCATCGAAGTGCGTGAAACACGTTCCGTCGGAGAGTTAAGATGAAATCGCGTGCGAGATTGATTCCCCTGGGTCTGTTGTGGACTGTCTGCACGGCATTGCCGGTGCTGGGCCAGCGGCAAGCGGCGCCATCGCCGGAAGTCGTGAAGCTCGATACAAGGGACGGCGTGAAGCTTACGGTTACTTATTACCCCAGTCGCGACCGAGGTGCGTCCAAGGCGAGGCAGTCAACGCCAGTCGTCATACTGCACGATTTCAAAGATACGCGAGCCACGTTCGCGTCTCTCGCCCAGCAACTGCAATCGCCGCAGGAAGAAAAGGAATCTGCTGCCGCGGACCGCGTCTCGTTCGCAGTCGTGACGGTCGATCTGCGCGGGCACGGGGAAAGCACCAAACTCTTATCGCCAGACGGGTACGACCTTGTACTCGATCCGGCAAAGCTCGGCAAAGACGGCCTGCTTGCCATGGCGACGCTCGATTTGGAGGCGGTGCGTTCGTTCCTGGTCGGAAAGAATGACGCCGGCGAACTGAACTTGAATAAATTGTGTTTGGTTGGAGCCGGCATGGGAGCGAGTGTCGCGGTCAACTGGGCAGCTAACGATTGGGCTGCGCCGCCACTGGCAATCGGCAAGCAAGGGCAGGATGTGAAGGCGCTGGTGCTTGTCTCGCCGCGCTGGTCGTTTCAAGGTCTGACGATTCAAGAGGCCATGAAACTGCAACCCTTAACAGCGAACGCCGCCTGGATGCTCATTTACGGCAGCGACGACGCCAAGGTGAAGGCCGACGCGCGGCGAATCTTCAAGCAGCTTGAGCGATTCCATCCCGAGAAAGGGCCGGCTGGAGATCAACGGGCACGCGACCTGGTGGCGATCGGCTGGTCGTCGAGTTTGCAGGGAGGAACATTGCTCGCTCAATTCGGGCAACCGATCTCTGTCGAGATCGTCAAGTTCCTTACCGAGCACATTGCGAAAAAAGAGACGCCGTGGCTCAGTCGGCGTGGTCGATTGCCGTAAGCACGCAGATCGTGCGATCGATATCTGCCTTCATGCCTTAAGGAGCAGCGCTGTGCTCCCGGTCGGCCGGCAGTGGCTGAAGAAGTCGGGCCTGCGGCGCAATCGAGGATGCGGCTGGAATAGGTTGGATTGGTACCATTCCGTTGGCAGTGACGGCGGCAAAAGAGGCCGTCCGCGAAGTGCCGAGGGAAATCGCGGCCGCGTCGGACTGAGTGTGTGCTGTTCGCGGCGGAATCTTCAACTCCGCATCGATCGGCAGAAGTTCCGGGTTTTCCAACACGTCACGATTCAGTTCATAGAGCTCGGCACTCCGGTTCGGATCACCGAGATATCGGCCGGCAAGCTTGGGCAGCGAGTCGCCATCAACCACGACATGCACTCGCAGTTGGACCTCCTCGCCCGAGATTGGCGGGGGAGCAATGGGCGGAAGACGTTTGGGTTTAGTTGCAGAAGCACCGTCCCCCGAAACAGACGCCGCATCATAGGTCGGCCGCGTCACCGCGTCGAAACTGGCCGTCGTCAATCCATTTACCGCCAAGACCGGAATCGCTCGAACAACAACGTTAGCCTGGCGATCTTCGCCAGAATCCATCTCTGGCCGCTTCCAGTTGGCATCGATTAACGTGGCGTGCGGCGCGGAGTCCTGGCTGATCTGCCGCCCCGACAGCTCTTCAGGGTCGACCGAAGTGGTCGGATTCTCCACGGCATTGGGACTGGTCCCGGAGAATGAATCGATTGGCAAGCTTGCGGCCTCGTTGACAGCCATGATGGGTAGCAGTGGCGAGGCAGCAACATCCGCGGAAAACGCCGTGGGTTCTATCGGTGCGGGGTGGGCCGGAGAGAGGCGGCTGGTCGTTGCCGGGGGTGGTGGTTGAGCAATGTTGGCATCCTTGCTAGTCGCCGGGTCAGGCAGCAACCGGGCGCTCTCGCTCACGCTGACGCTCACCGGGTCGACCGGAGGGGGTTGAGTTGCCCTAGCGTGTTCATAGAACTGAAGGGCGCTGCGCGATGCCTGGGGGAGGTACGGTGCGTTGGGCGAGCCAACCAGCAAGGCAACACCGACGCCAAGGGCTAGCAAGGCGGCCGCGGTAAGAATTCTGCTCCAGGGAGTCACGGCAATAACCAAAGCTGGGCCATCGCCAGCCAGCTACCGACCAGGTAGTTAGCGACGAAGAACACTCGACTGGTTCGTCCGTGAACTGTCCCGAAACAGCACGTTGCCAGCGTTGTGAATCGCCAGCGCAGTGCGGTCTACCCTATACTTCGACGACCAGCATGCAATGGTTCGCCAAGAAGTGAAGTAGCAAGCCAGTTTTTCTGAAAGCAAGAAGCGGAAGCAGGGATCCGCGAAAGACTAACGAGCGGGCAAGTTGTGCGGGCAGGGCAATCGTTTGCGCCGCTGCCAGGCCTGTCCCTTGCCAAATGACTTGCGAGTTCGCCAGAGGCTTGCAGACCAGTGTACGCCGCAATGAAAGCAAGGCTGCGTCAGCCGGCTCGGCCAATAGCGGTCGCTGGTTCACTTGCGGATGTGCTGCCGACCCGTGCCCCACTCAGCCACAACAGCACGGGAGCAGCGATATAGACGGTGCTATAGGTACCCGCGATCGTACCCACAAGGAACGCAAACGCAAAACCGTGGATGCCGTCGCCACCAAAGAAATAAAGAATCACAATCACGAGGAACACCGTCAGTGCAGTAAGAATCGTTCGGCTCAGCGTCTGGTTCACGCTGCGGTTCACCATCTCTGCCGTAAGCTTGGGGCTTTTTCCCTTGATCTCCCGCAGGCGATCGAACGTAACGATCGTGTCGTTAAGCGAATAGCCCATAATCGTCAGCAGCGCGGCCACAATAGTCAGGCCAATCTGGAACGAATCGATCTTTAGAACCGCGGCGACACCTGGCAGCCAGCTAACGATGTATGAACTGATCGCCAGCATGCCGATGGTAACTAGAACGTCATGCACCAAAGCGGCAGCCGCCGCCAGACCGTAGGTCACCTTCTGGAATCGTACCCACAGGTACAATGTGACGCCGAGCAAGCTGACAAGCATCGCATAGATGGCCGCGATTTGCATGCTGCCGGAGACTCTGCCGCCGATCTGGCTGGCAAGCGGGAACATCGCCGTGGTGTTCATTTTGCTTTGGAGTTGGCTCAGGACGTTCTCGGTGCCAGCTTGATCGAGGCCGCCGAGACGAAGGGTCCAGTCCTTATAACGCACCACGCTGCCAGGGCGATAATCGGGATTGGTGAGTGTCGGCTGAGCGTTGGACAAGCCCGCATCGGTCAAGGTGTCTTTAATCACATCCATCAATGCGTCGTAGCTCACGCCATCTTCGGCGTTGTAGCCAGGGCCTGAGTTGATAGCCAGCTTCGCCTCGGTACCGGTGAAGTCGCCTTCGGAAAACGCCTGAATGCCGCTCGCTTCGACGTGATAACTGAGAAGCTTGCCGGCGAACGCTTCCTCGATGATTCGTTTGACTTCATTGACCGATTGTTCGCTTGTATCAATCGAGAATCGCGTATTGGTTTTGGCTTCGCCACGTTCGACCACGAGCAAATTCTTGTCGGCGAGCGGTGTTTTCAGCAAAGCCCTGCGAACTTCCGAGATTGGCAACTTGCCTTCTTCTTGGAGGGTAAACGTTACCGACGAGCCGCCCGTGAAGTCGATGTCCAACAACTGCTTGCCTCGGTCCCAGGCAGCGATCAGCCCGATCGTGATCAACGCCAGCGACAGGCCGCCAGCAAGCCAACGAACCGAAAGGAAGTCAAAATTCGGCTCGGACAGTACGCGCATCATCTTGAGTTCCTTGATCCAGCCGCGCCGTTCGCCGATGTCGAAGATCAAGCGGGCGCAGAAAATCGCCGTGAACATGCTGGTCAGGATGCCCAGGATGAGCGTGATGGCGAAGCCCTTGATTTGATCCGTGGCAAAAGCATACAGAGCGATGCCGGAGATGATGGTTGTCACGTTCGAGTCGACAATTGCGCTCATGGCGCGACCGAAACCGTTGCGGATGGCCATCCGCAGGGCGGCGCCGCTCTTGAGTTCTTCGCGAATGCGTTCATAGATCAGCACGTTGGCATCGACCGACATGCCGATCGTTAGCACAAGGCCCGCCAGGCCGGGAAGCGTAAACGCCGCGTTAATCAGCACCATGATGGCCAGTACCAACAGGAGGTTAAACGTCAGCACAACGCACGCCACCAGGCCGGCAAAGCGGTAGTAGACGATCATGAACAGCATTACCGCGAATAGTGCGGCAGCGATTGCGACTTTGCCCTTCTCAATCGTGACGGCACCGAGCGTCGGGCTGATGACTTCCTCACTGATGGGGTTCTTATTGAGCGCGGCCGGCAAACTACCAGCGTTCAAGATACCGATGATGAAGTCGACTTCCTCTTCATTCATCGCGCCGCCGCTGATCTGGCCATGGTTGGAGATCGTGGTCCGAATGCTGGGCGCGCTGATCAGGCGTTTGTCAAGGATGATACCCAAGTAACGCACCGCCCCGGTCGCGGAATTGGGCTTATTCTCGCTGGTCAGCATTTTGAAACGTTGGGCACCGATCCGGTCGAACGAGAAGTTGACGGCCGATCCGCCTCGCTCGTCGACGCCCTTGGTGGCCGACGTCAGGTACTCGCCGGTGACATCCATCGAGTCCATCAAGACGAGCGCTTCGGGAGTATCGCCAGAGAGTCGCTTGACGATCCGGCTGTCTTCCTGGTCGACCGGGCCAAACTCCCCGATCGAGTACTGCACCCATTCCGCCACCTTGTTGGTGCCGAGAAGAACGTTTTTCTGGCTGGGTGCAGCGAGCCGGGCCTGGTCAATGATCGATCGATCCGCGGGATTGGACGGGTCGGCAGTGATCCGGAACTCCAGTTGGCCGAGATCGGTGATCCGGCGTTTCACATACTCGATCTGATCCGGGCCTGTTTCAGGAATGATAATCTCGATGGCCGGGCCGTATTCTCGAATCGTTACTTCGCGGGTTCCGGTGGGATCGATCCGCTCCTTCAGGGCGTTGATCAATTCGCTCATGTCAAAATCGCGGCGGCGGCTTTCTTGGTTATCGCCTGCCGCGTTCGGATCGCCGCTCGGCTGGTCATCGGATGCCGCCATCGAGGTGTCGGCCAATTCGTAGACCAGTGTAATGCCACCCGCCAGATCGGGGCCGAACTTGAATTTGCCAAACGTGACAATGAGTATCGATGCGGCGAGCGTCCCAAGCAC
>JAKEGR010000196.1 GCA_022615465.1 Planctomycetota bacterium
CAGCGGATCGAGATTGCCTTGAATGGCCCGATCGTGGCCGATCATTTGCCAGGCATCGTCGAGGCGGACTCGCCAATCGACGCCGACGACGGCCGCTCCTCCCTCGGCCAGCAGCGGCACAAGTTGCGGATTCCCGGTGGCGAAGCTGATTACCGGCACACCAGGCCTGATCGCCCGAACGATCTGCCGCACAAACGGCAGGACAAACTCACGATAATCGTCCGGACCAAGGCAGCCGACCCAACTGTCGAACAGTTGCACGGCCTGTGCGCCGGCGGCAATCTGGGCATTCAGGTACACGGCAACGGACCGGGCCAGCCGCCCCATCAGCGTTTCCCAGGCTCCCCGATCACGAACCATCAGCGTTTTCGTGTGAAGATAGTTGCGGCTGGCGCCGCCTTCGATCGCGTAGCTGGCCAGCGTGAACGGCGCGCCAGCGAAACCGATCAATGGGATGTGGTCCGGCAAATCGGCGCGCGTTTGACGGACCGCTTCCATGACGTAGTGCAGGGCGTCGGCGCTTTCCAATTCGATCAGGCGATCCACATCGCGGGACTCGCGAAGCGGATTGTGAATCACCGGCCCTTCGCCGTGCGTGAACTCGAGTTCGATGCCCATCGGTTCGAGCAATGGCAACAGATCGGAGAAAACGATCGCCGCGTCGACGCCCAGCCGCTCGACCGCGACACACATCACTTCGCTGCAGAGTTGCGGATTGCGGCACAGATCGAGGAAGCTCACCTTCTCGCGAATCGCGCGATACTCGGGCATGTAGCGACCGGCTTGGCGCATCAACCATACCGGCGTGGTGTGCGTCGGCTCGCGGCGGCAGGCGCGCAGGAATGGGCTGTCGTGCCACGGCGCGGCGGCGTCGGGCGATTGGCCAACCGTTTGGGTTTCAGCAATTACCTTACCGGCGGCGATCGAGGTTAGCGTGGCCGCGATACGGCGTTTGCGCGTTAGCAGAGTCGCTGCGTACTCGGCCGCCTCCTGCACCAGATGGCCCATCTTGGGATGCGACGGTTCGAGATCGACCGGCAGATCGTGGTTGCGGAGCATCTCACTGGTGGTTGGGCCAATCGACGCGACGACACTACGATGCAATGCGGCCCGCAGTTCGTCAGCCAAACCAAGATCGTCAGCCAGCTTGAGCACGTTGATGACCTGCTGGGCCGCAGTGAACATCACCACGTCGACTTCGCCGGCGGCCAGGCGGCGGACGTTTTGTGCAAGCGGCGCGGGATCCTCCGGTAAATCCCATTCGTAGACACGCACGGCCTCAACCGTGGCGCCACGCGCTTCGAGGCCGGCGATCAGGCTGCGATTCGTCTCGCCATATTCCTGCATGCCGACGACCAGGTTGGCCACGGGCAGGTGCTCGTCAAGAGTGGTAAGGAGTTCTCGCCAGGTGTGTGGCTCGGGCACAATGAGCGTCGGCGTGATGCCGAGCGATTTCAGGGCTGAGAGCGGCTTGGGACCGCGGACAACCGACTTAATATCGCTGACAGCCGCGAGGAATCGCTCGCGATTGACATGCCGCTCGATTTGTTGGACGAGGATTCGGGTGCCAACGCCGGTGAGAAAGATGATCACGTCAATGCCGCCCGTGATGAGTCGGTTGGCGAAGTCGATCGCGGCCTGGTTGCGATCAATAGGAACTTCGCGAATCGACGGGCAGACGAAGGGTACGCCGCCGTGGCGCGTAATGAGCCGCTCCATGTCTTCGACGCGGCGACTTTCGAAGGCAGCCACGCGCAAGCCGGCAAACGATGGGGAGTCGGTAGGCACGTCAATCGCCTCATGGTGAATTCATGCAAATCGCCGTTTGCTTTCCAGCGCGGACCATTCATGGTACGCGGATTTGTGCTATCACGAAAGTAGTTTCATCCGTGTCAAGTAGCTTGGCACAGCGAATTGCGATTCTTGCAGGCAGCCTGGACATACAAAATGTAGTCGTGCAAAAAACGTGCTTGACAACGGGGCGTAACAGCGCACAATGTCGAGCTATGCGAATGCTGAGCGTTTTCCGCTGAGGTATTTGACTGAGGTGGTTTATGCTCCCTCTCCCATTGGGAGAGGGCTGGGGTGAGGGCGATTCATGCAGCGGCCCTAACCCGACCAACCTTCGGTCGGTGCCCGGCGAGGGGATGGCCCAGATCTTTCTGCGGTTTTACTTAGTCCCTTGCTCGGCGAGGATATTGCGGAGTTCTTTTCACCCCGTTGGAATCAAACAGCCGACCCGGACAATACACTCTTGGGAGTGCGCGACTGACGGATCGACGTCGGCGACACAGTCGTGACCCGAGGATGTCCCTCCCAAGTGTTTATTTGTGGTCGATATGCTGCGGACGGCAGGACGAGTAGCACGCTTGTCCTGCCGTTTTTTTCGTCCAGACCAATTGCCGCTTTGTTGAATACGACGTCATCGCCCGCTGGCTTCACCAGGGGAACCTGGCTAATCTCTGGATACGGGATCCACGATCGTTCCCGCCATCAGGCGGTCATCGGCCCGGCATAATCCCGCCATCGCTTCGGCTTGCTCGACCCGCCCTACAAATTCACTTACAACTGAATAGGGGGCATCCTCATGGCTCGTTGGTGGTATAGGTTGGAAAGAAAGAACGGTTCATGAGCCGGCAAGTAGCCGATTCCCTTGTTGTTGAACGTATTGATATGAGTGAAGCCAGCGAACGACGAACATGGTAGATCCCGCACGAGCATTGATCCTGGCAGCAGCAGTGTCCTTGCTGCTCGTTCTTGTCTTTTGGCCGGGAATTGGAGTGTTGGCGCGATGGCAGAGGACCAGGCTCAACACGCGTCGAATACTGATCGAAGACGCGCTGAAGCATCTCTATGATTACGAATATCAACAACTGACGGCAACGCATCGAAGCCTTGCAGGCGCTCTCTCGATCTCCGGGGATGAGGCGGCTCGTTTGCTTGAAGGTCTGCAGTCGCTCGAACTTCTTCGCGCGCAGGGAGAGCACCTAGTTCTTACCGACGACGGAAGAGCGTACGCACTCCGCGTCATTCGCATGCACCGGCTATGGGAGCGTTACCTGGCGGATGAAACCGGGGTGAACGAAACTGAATGGCATCATCAGGCAGAAGTCAAAGAGCATCAACTTACCCCTGAGCAAGCCGACGCGCTTGCCGTCCGCATGGGCAATCCGTCGTATGATCCACACGGCGATCCGATCCCAACCGCGACGGGAGAAATACCGGTGAAACGCGGTATTGCCTTGACAAAGCTACAGCCCTATGAGCACGCAGAGGTCGTCCACATCGAAGACGAGCCGGATGTCGTTTACGCTCAACTGGTAGCGCAAGATATCCATCCCGGTATTCACATCCGGATGATTAGCATTGACAAGGACAAAGTGCAATTGGAGGCCGATGGAATTGAAAACGCACTTGCACCGATCATCGCGGCCAATGTCACGGTCGTTCCCGTGGACCGGACGGAGACGATCGAGAGGCATGAAGCAACACTTGCCGATTTGCCTCTCGGAGGGAGTGGACGGGTCGTCGCCATTTCGCGGGCATGCCGCGGTCCGCAACGTCGCCGGATGATGGATCTCGGAATTCTTCCGGGCACCACCATCACCGCGGAGATGCGTGGCATCGGCGGAGACCCAACCGCCTACATGATCCGCGGAGCAACCATCGCCCTTCGAATGAATCAGGCAAAAATGATCCACATTCAAAGAAATGAGGAGAAGGCTGGATGACGGCGGCACGAAGTGAAACTTCTTGTGAAACGTGTCCGATTCACCATGCCGGCAATCTTGTGAAGCTGGGCGTGAATCTGACAGGGTTTGATTATGTTGTGGCGATGGCAGGCAACCCGAACACGGGCAAGAGCACTGTGTTCAATGCTTTAACCGGATTACGGCAACATACGGGCAACTGGCCAGGCAAGACGGTAACTCGTGCCGAGGGCGCTTTCTCGTATGGTGGAAAACGTTATAAGATTGTTGATCTCCCGGGAACGTACTCGCTGCTTTCTACCAGTACGGATGAGGAAGTGGCGCGTGACTTCATTCTGTTCGGCCAACCCGATGTTACCGTCATTGTTGTTGACGCGACACGGCTTGAGCGGAACCTCAATCTCGCCTTGCAGGTGCTGGAGATTACTGACCGTGCAGTTGTCTGCCTGAATCTGATCGATGAGGCACAACGGCTTGGCATCGCGGTCGACGAGCGGACACTTGCCAGGGATCTTGGCGTGCCGGTGGTGCCGACAGCGGCGCGGCGGGGAATCGGAATTCAGAACCTGTTGAAAACCGTTCACGAAGTAGGAACGGGCGTCTTGGTCCCCAAGCCCAAGCGTATTGTCAAGCACTCGCCACAACTGGAAGGCGCAATAAGCCAGGTGGCGGATGCGCTTGAATCGCGATTTGCCGGGTTGGCAAATGCCCGGTGGGTTGCCTTGCGTTTGCTCGAGGGAGACGATCGCATCATTCAGGCGGTTACCACCGGCGAGATCGCGAGCATTATCCGTTTATCGGAAAGCGCCTTCGGAGAACGGATGCCGGCGGGAGAGGAAACCGTGCCATGACGACCGTCTCCGGCCCGAATGATGACATCCTGATCAAGGCTGGCAATCTTCGCTGGAAACTGGGCGAGAATTTCCACGATTCGCTGATGGAGTCTCTGTACACGGAAGCATCGCGGCTTGCCGACCGTGCAGTGACTCGGACTGGTGCGCAGCAGCATTTCAACTGGGACAGGACTCTTGATCAGCTACTTACGGGGCGTTGGACCGGCTTTCCGCTGATGGTTGCTCTGCTGATGGTTGTGTTCTGGATAACCATTGCGGGTGCAAACGTTCCTTCGGCTCTGATTGCCTCGCTGTTGATCGACACGGTCCACCCGATGTTACAGACGTTTGGTTCGAACATCGGCATGCCGTGGTGGTTGTCTGGCCTCCTGTTCGACGGAGTCTATCTCGCGGCGGCGTGGGTTGTGAGCGTGATGCTTCCACCGATGGCGATTTTCTTTCCGTTGTTTACCCTGCTGGAGGACTTTGGCTATTTGCCGCGAGTTGCCTTCAATCTCGATCATCTGTTCCGCAAAGCGGGCGCGCATGGCAAACAAGCTCTTTCGATGAGCATGGGCTATGGCTGCAATGCTGCCGGCGTAATCGCCACGCGTGTTATTGATAGTCCGCGCGAACGCCTCATTGCGATCATCACCAACAATTTTTCTTTGTGTAATGGGCGTTGGCCAACACAGATCTTGATTGCGACACTGTATATCGGCGCGCTTGCACCGCCGGCCCTCGGCGGGCTGATCTCCGCTTCTGCGGTTGTTGCGGTTGCGTTGCTCGGAGTTGCGATCACGTTTCTCACCTCGTGGCTCCTTTCCCGGACGATGTTAAAGGGGGAGGTGTCGACATTCAGTCTCGAGCTTCCGCCCTACAGACCTCCGCAAATTCTGCGAACGCTGCACACATCGCTTATCGACAGAACCCTGCTTGTGTTGTGGCGGGCGGTTGTGTTTGCAGTTCCCGCAGGCGCGGTGACCTGGCTGATCGCCAACATCCCCATTGGCGATCAGAGCATTGCACAACATGTCATCGCCTTATTAAATCCGTTCGGGATGCTCGTCGGTTTGAATGGCGTGATCCTGCTTGCGTACATCATTGCCATTCCGGCAAACGAAATCGTCATTCCCACGGTGTTAATGCTTACCGTATTAAGCTCTGGCGCGGCCAACTATGGTGAAGGTGCTGGCGTGATGTTTGACCTTGAAGACCATCGCCAGTATCTTGCTGTATTCAATGCCGGCGGCTGGACTCTACTCACGGCAATCAACCTGATGCTGTTTAGCCTGCTTCACAATCCCTGCTCCACAGCGATCTACACCATCTACAAAGAAACGGGAAGCGTGAAGTGGACCGTCGTCTCAACCCTCTTGCCGATTGTGATGGGCCTCGGCCTTTGTTTCTTGGTTACCCAAATCTGGAGACTCCTCGGTGGTGCGGGCTAGCAGTCTGTGGAAGCAATGCTTCGTGAGCGAGTTGTTGGTCAGAGAGCCTGGAGGGTTGGGCAGTTCTCCAACGTGCTCGTCGTCGTTTCGACTTCTTGGTGCTTGGGAAGCGGGCTAGGATGCACCGGCAGCCTACCGTGACAAATCGGCTGTTGTGCCGCTCAGGGAACGTGCATGGCAACAAGTCTGCTGGGCCTGGGTTCGAACTTGGGCGAACGTGAGGTGACGCTGTGCGCCGCGCTGGACGCGATAGACGCCCTGGCGGGTGTACGGCTCGTTCGACAGAGCCGGTTGTATGCAACGCAACCCATCGGCGGATCGGCCGGACAAGATGAGTACCTCAACGCGGCGGCGCTGGTGAAAACCGATTTGGAGCCACTTGCGATGCTCCGCAAGTTGCAGGGCATCGAAGATCGCTTCGGCCGGGAGCGTGGTGAACGCTGGGCCGCGCGGACACTTGACATCGACTTATTGCTATATGGCGACTTGGTGATCGACAGCGCCGAAATGAGCGTGCCCCATCCACGGATGTCGTTTCGGCCGTTTGTGCTGGAGCCGGCCGCCGAGATTGCCGGCGCGATGATCCATCCGGCAATTGGCTGGACGATAGGCCAACTTCGGGAACATCTCGATTCGGCAAGTGATCGCGTCGCAATTTTGTCGTCGTCGGCCACGGCAAATCGGGATGTGGCCGAATTATTGGCGCGGAGAGTGAACGCAAGAATCATGGCGGTGCCGGATATTCCCGCGATTGCCCGGTTGTGGCCGGCGGGGCGGGCGACGTGGCTCGAACTGGCAGAGGTCCGGGGTGCGGTTGACAAAGCAGTCGCCGCGGAAATCCCCGATGTGTCCGCCCAATATCCAAAGCTGACGATTATCATCCGTGGCGACCAGCCGGCAGTCTGGGCGAACGTGCCGGGACGCGGTCCCACGCTGGTGCTGAAAGCAGCGGATCAACGTGCAATCGAACGCGAGGTCCTTGCCGCGGTACAAGCAGTCTGGCCAGGTCTAGGCCCATGGC
>JAKEGR010000197.1 GCA_022615465.1 Planctomycetota bacterium
AAACGGATAGAGCAGCGGACTTCTAATGGAAACGGGCCGCTCAGCGCAACTTGCGGTTTTCGGCCATAAACCCTCATATTTCAGCGACTTCCGTCAAAAAACGCCTCTCAGCCGGAAGACCCCGTAAGGCCCCAGAAGACCCCGGCGCGGGTGTAGCTACACCTACACCCGCAGCGGCAAGCCGGAGTCCCGATCCGTCCGTAAGTGTGAATCAGCGATTCGCGTTGGCGGCATCGTCGCCGTGAGAACCGTCGTTCGGCTTGGGGATGGGCCGCGTGATGCCGAGAACCCGTTCTGCTTCGGCGCGGAAGCGAATTACCTCTTCGTTCTTCGGTTGGTACTTCTCCAACCACTCGACGGCGCGATTGTACCACTTTCGAGCCTCGTCCTTGTGGCCGAGTTGCCGGTGGGCCATCGCCAGAAAGAAGCCGTCGAAGGCTAAATGAAACGCCGATCACTGGCTGGTTCTAAACCGCCGATTGACAGTCGGGGTTCGCCAATCGCTGGGCCTCGCTCGGCGTGTCATTGGCCGCGATCCAGGCCAGCACCTGCTGCAACTGGTTCTCGATCGCCTGCATCGTGAAGGCGACGTTCTGTTCCCCACGGCCGCTCGACTGCGGAAAATCGAGCTTGCGGCGCAACGCCGCCACACGGCGCTTCGCCTTGGGAACGTCGAAGGCGACGTCGTAGTCCGCCGTGGCGGCGAGCTCTCCCTCAATGCCGGCAAGTGTGGATAAATCGGCCATCTACTTTCATCGTAGCGGCCGTGCGGCACAGTCGAAGTGAGGTATAGTCGGTACGGAAGGGATTCGTCGCGGAAACGGTCCGAGAGACTCGCGCCGGGCGATTCCCAGAGTGCTTTTTGCGCCGATCTTTATTCGGAAGCGTCCACTTCCGCCGATGCGCGAGTACTCAAGGCCCGTAGGACGGACAGATCCGTGTCAGACGTGAGAAACCGCAAGCTGCCGTCGGCAAAACAGAAGTTCGCTCCCTCGGGATGCTCGCTCCCATAGGCGCACAATCGCACGTCGACATAGTATTGGAAGGCGCTGAATGAGTCGGCCGGTGGGTTCTGGCCGAAACGCCCGGCGAAGGAGAACGGAACCCGGTAGTTTATGGGAGCGTACGCGCTCATCGTCACGTGGCCGACCATTTTTCGACTGGTCGAGGCGCCCCACCAGCCCCATTGATCCAGTGGTTCGCCCCAGCCGGCGTCGTTGAAGGATTTGTAGTTCAGGTCAAAGTGCGACCGCTCGCCGAAGAGTACCGTTTTGCTCAGGCCGTCGGTAACATGGCGCGGCCGAACCGTCCGCTGGAAATGTTCGGGCTCGGAGGCCTCACCCGTTGTGTGAAATATTCCATCGGCCGTCGATTGCATTGGAAAATAGGAGCGCGTGCCGCCGTTGCCGCCGTAGCTTGTCAGCGCGTAAACCCAATTCCGGCTGCTCATCAGGATCGGGTTCTCTTGAATATCATCAGACGGACAGATCAATAGCGGCAGCACGACAGCCGTGCTCGAGCTGCCTCCCTGGTTCGCATTGTTGATCGGATCTTCGTAGTCCCAGGCCACCAACGCGTTGGCTTCTTCCAGGTAGGGAAGCAAATACGCAAACAGCGGAATTCCGCGATGCGAGACCGCCGTGTTGAAATACCACTGCTGAACCCCAGGCGGGAAGTGGCCCTTGGCCGAGGCGTGTGACGTGGCGGCGATCCCTAGTTGTCGCAACTGGCTCGCGCATTGGGTGCGGCGGGCCGCTTCCCGGCTGGCCTGGATCGCCGGCAACAGCAAGGCCGCGAGAAAACCAATGATGGCGATTGCGATCAGCAGCTCAATCAATGTAAATCCGCGGCGCACGGCTTCGATCCTGATGCGCGGGAATAAGGATGCCTATGGTCGTTTCCGTCGGCGTTGGAGGCGACATAGCATTCCGCTGACGGCTAATAGCGAGCCACTGGCCGACAGAGCCCAAGTCGCCGGCTCCGGGACATAGGTGATGACCAGCTCCGGCGGAGTCGCCGATTCGCCGCTGCCCACGCGCTTGGCCGTGTTGCCGACGCTCTCGTCGCCCAGCAAGATCCAGCCGAAGTTCGCCGCTGGGTTGTCGAGCCAACTCTGCACGTCGGCGAGCATTTGCGGGTCGCTGGTGCTCAACCAGCTAAAGCTGCTGCCCGGTGGAAGAATCGGACCCGGCGCGAATTGATCGTACACGATCGTCGACGCGCTGACCGTTGGGCTAAAGTGACCGCCTGGAGTCGACCACGTCGGACTTGATGCCGGATTGTTGAAATCGTAGTAAGTGTATAGCCATGTCGCGTCGCCGTCCTGCGCGGCCGCGCCTGTGCCACCGGTGTGAAAAGACGCGCCTTCGCCCCAATCTTGCAGCACCCGATGTAATGCAAGGACCCGATCACCATTGTTTCCCGTCGTTTCGCGGATCGTGAGCGTGACGCCGGTGATGATCGAGCCGGCCGGCACGTTACCGGCGATGTCAAAAGCAAGCAAACCGCGGCGGACGCTGCCGGACGGCTGCCCCGTGCGCCCGACGAAAACGTCGCCCTGGCCGTTGCTGAGCTGGCTGCCGGGGTCGGTTTGCTGAATTAGCGTGTTATCTTTGCTGGGAGCGAGTGAAACCATGCCGGCTCGCGCGGCCGG
>JAKEGR010000022.1 GCA_022615465.1 Planctomycetota bacterium
GCCGTGCGTCAGGCTTTCCAGCCGGACATCTCAACATACCGTGTCAGGCTGAAAGCATAACGCGGCCTGCGGCCGCAACCAAAATGGTGGGACCGCCGTCCCTGGCGTTCTGTGAATTACGGAACGGCACAGAGGCCGTTCCCTACACGGCCTGTCGATCAACAAGATGCGCGCACGGCGTGCGCGCATCACACACAGTAAGACTCTAACGTAATCAGCGGAACAATGAGTGCAACTTGATCGGGTGCTTGCCGAGTTTGCCGCCGTAGTTGCCGGCGCCGATGGCCAGCACCCCCTCGCCGGCCGCCGCTTCAATGGCCTCCCGCATCGCCGCGGCCACGGCCGGCTTGGCGACGCCGTCGATGACGATCTCGTATACACAATTCGCACCGGGCACCAACTGCGACGCGACGCGGTCGCGGAGCGTCGGGCAGTACGCCTCGGCCGTCGAGGCAACGAGTTTCTTGTACTTCGAACCCACCTTGCTGCCGCTCCGGCAGACGCCACCCGGAAACGGCGCGATGACGCCAGGCTGCCGCACCACGGCGTCGGCCGCGCGGCGAGCACCGTCCAGGGTCGCCGATTGCGTCACGCCGTGGAGAATGATGTTGCCGCCGGCCACCCCCTTGGCCACGCCAGCGGCGGCTTCCACCACGAACTCGCCGTCCATCACGGGAATCCGCCAATAGAGCGAGGAGCGATGCCATCCTTGCTCCTTGCTCCCTGCTCCCTGCTCTTCAAACCCGTCGCCGAAGTAACGCAGGTAGTTGCCGAGGGCGAAGGTCTCGGCCGCCTCCGGCAAGCCGTTGTAGCAAGCGGTCGTGGGACATGTGAGAACACACTGGCCGACGCGGCGGGCCGCGGCCTGGCCGACCGCCTCGGCCGTGAAGGCGAACAGCAGCACGGCTGCCGCCGGCCGGCCATCAGGCGATTCGTTGGCCGCAAGACGTCGTTCGACGCCGGCTTCGGCGTCGCAGCCCAAAACGCTCGTGCCATAGCCGGTCAATTCGCCCAGGGTCGCGTCGAGCCAGTAGTCATCCGCGGCCGTGACGATCAGCCGCGTGTAGCGCGCGCCGAACGCTTCGGCAAACGTATCGAGAATCTCAGTCGGTCCGATATGCATGGGGGCGCGTTGTGGGGCGGAAGCTACTTGGGAGTGTCTTGTGAACTCGCCCCACCCTACGTCAGAGCGTGCCGCCGATCAATGGCCAATCGCCGTTGGCCCGTTCACGTTAATCTCTTGACCACCGCCAGCAACAGAGGGCGCAGACCAGAAAAGGTCCCGGGAATCAAGAGCAGCTTTCGGACCGCCGGTCGGCCTTCGTGGCAGGGAACAGCCGGCGAGCCGCCCGTCGGTGGCATGCAGGAATCGGACAATCTGCTAAAATTCGGACGGATCCCGTGAACTTCAGGACACCTTCCATGCGATCTCCTTATTTGCCGCTGCCAGCGATTGTGCTGGCCCTCGCCATGACGCCAAGTGCGTTCGCGGATGAACCAGCCGGGCGACCGGCGTTGTCGGACCCGTCAATTCTGCTGGTGCGCGATGAGGCCGTTCGCGCGGCGCTCGCCTTTTCGACCGAGCAGCGGGCGGCGATCGATGCGTTGTTCGGCAAGTACAATCGGCTGCTTCTTGCGATCCGCGACGTCGGGCCGACCGGTGCGGATGAAACCGCTCAGGCGCCGTTGGCGGAGATCCGCAGCGAGCTGAGCAAGCTGTTGACCGGCGAGCAGCGGTCTCGATTGCAGGGGCTTATTCTCCAGGCGCAGGGTTACGATGCGCTGTTGCGAAACGACGTGTCGGAGGCACTTAAGCTTTCGCCCGAGCAGAAGAAGACGCTGATCAAAGCATCCGACGAATTCCGGGCCGATGTCAAGGAGTTGCAGTCGTCCGCAAAAGGTCGTTCGCCCGCAAATCTTCAGGCCGCGCTCGCCAAGGTGCAGGCCAGTCGTCACAAGCGAGTGCTCGCGGAACTCGACGCGGAGCAGACCAGGCGGTGGTCGCAACTCTTGGGTGAACCGTTTGATTTTTCGCAGGTGCGTCCAAGCCCGGCATCGGCGCCCGAGTTCGAGAGCATCGACGCCTGGCTGAATTCGCCGCCACTGACGATGGAATCGCTCCGCGGCCAGGTCGTCGTGGTCCACTTCTTTGCATTTGGCTGCAGCAACTGCATTAACAATTATCCGTGGTACCGTGAATGGCAAAACGACCTCGCCGGTAAGGGCGTGACGATCGTTGGCATCCACGCACCCGAAACCGAGGCGGAAACCGACAACGAGCAGTTGCGGCTGTCGCTCGAGAAGCACGAGTTGAAGTTCCCCGTCGCGGTCGACAAGGAAAAGAAGATGTGGCAAGCCTACCACAACGGCATCTGGCCCACGGTTTACATCGTCGACAAGCAGGGCAGGGTGCGCTACTGGTGGTACGGCGAATTGGATTGGCAGGGGGCCGGCAACCAGAAGAATGTGCGGCGGCAGATTGAACAGTTGCTGGCGGAGCCGTAGACTGTTCGCGATGCATGTCCATTTCGTCGGTGACTCGCAGCCCGGAGGCGCCCATGATCGTGCTGATCGTACTGATCCTTCTGCCCCTCGCCATGATCGGCGTGCAACTCGCGCTCGACCTCGATAGCGTGATGGGTGTATTCGGCTATTCGCTCTACAAAGTGTTTCTTCTCGTGCCTCCCTTGATCTACTGCAGTGCCATGGGGATCGGAGTCTGCCGAGACATCCTCAAGCTGTCGAATTGGCGCAGGAGCCTTCCCGCCGCCGCTGGGTTGGGAGGATTTGCCGTCGTGGCATTCTGGGGCACGTACTACCTGCTCAGCGATTTATTGCTCGATAAGGCCATGATCGTCGCGAAGATCGGTGAGCAATTCAGCGTGACGGCCAGCACGGTATTTCTGATTGCCCCGATCACGATACTCCTGAATTCCATGTTGGAGGAGTTCTTCTATCGTGGTTTCGCGTTCGGCCTTCTCGTCAAAAGGCAACGCTGGCTGGGCTACCTCTTGCCGTCGATGGTGTTCACGATTCAGCACATCTTGTTCATCTATCACTGGGTCACGCCGTTGCCGTTCGCCATCGCGGTGGTAGCACTGTTCGTTTTCGCATTGGTGCTGCAGCGGGTCTACGAAAGGGCGGAATCGATCGTGGCCCCGTGGCTAATTCACGTCTTCGGCGATATTGCCATGATGGGTGTGGCCATCACGCTACTGTGGTAGAAATGGGGATGAGCGGCAGTGCCATTCGTTTCTGACGGCTTTTATGGCGCTTGGGGCAATCAAGCCACCGATTCTGAGAATCGTTCAGGGGATCTTGTCCCATCGCGAGAGACGACCCCCAGCAGTCGGCCGCCGCTTTCGTACCAGCCCCGCCTGGCAAAGCGGCACCAGCGAATATCGACTTCGGCCGAGAACTGTCCCAACTCCGGGTGATCGACCTCGATGATGGCCCGCCGATAAGTGAGCGTCTCTTCATGGAAGAAGCTCAGCCCGCGCGGCGAGATGTCGCGACCGACGACCGTGATCGCCTGCTCGGCCAGCGGTCGGCCGGCGTGATCAAGCGGCGTAAGTCGTACGGGGATGGGCAAGGCCAACCGTTCGTGGCAGCGGCGTTCCGCCACGGCGGATGGTCGGAATCTCCCAAAGAGGGCCTCCACCTGTTGGGCAAGAGCAGCAACGTCGAGCGGACCAGCGATTGTGCCTACGTGGGCTGGACTCATGATTTTCCTTTACGGAGACAAGTGGCTAACCGTTGCCGCCGGCCGGGGAGGGCCATCGCCGAGCACTTCACCGCCACAGTGCGCGTGGCGCGGTGGAGCGTGACGGTCGCTTCGGCGATTATGGCTGGCAACCAAGGGTCGAAGACGGGTTCTGCTTGTTGACAAGCGAACAATGGGATCAGGAAAAGCGCGCCGGGGTGAACGAAAAGTAGCTCCCAGGCAGCTTGTTGAAACTGGAAAAGGTCGGCAGGAGCATGTATCACCATGACGCGGTGATGACAACCTGCCGCTCAAACGTACCTTGCAAATTGGCACCAGGCAAATCGAACGGCGCGGAATTTATCGGAGGCCACGGCGTCGCGAGTGAACATCCCGCCCAGGCCGCACAATTACCGCCAGCGATCCTTGCTGACGTTCCGAAAGTGGTCGGATATGCCCATCGAGCCAGAGCAACGCCCGACTTGCGAACCACCATCTCACCCGCGCCACAAGAGCATGAGGCCAATGGCCGCCGCGGTCAGCGTCGAGGCCAACACGGCCACCCGCAACATCTCGAC
>JAKEGR010000198.1 GCA_022615465.1 Planctomycetota bacterium
AGGGTGAGATCCTTTACATCGCGAGGTTTGCTTCCCAGCAAGCGGGCGACGGTATAACCAACGGCGAATGTCACCAGGTTGCCAACGATGCTGGTGTAATAGGAATCGAACCGGGAGTTAACCGCGTGAATCCACTCCGCCGGCAGATAGCCGAGCGTGACGAGGGAGATGCCGACGGAAAAAGCTACAGCGCATGCGATGCCGATGCCGACTGCCCTGCCGTCGACTCGGGCCGTGAGGAAACCAAGCAAGAAAAGCCCAAGTAGTCCTCCAGCGAGAATCGATTGAAACTCGGTCCACAGGTCTTGAAGTGTCGTTGTATCGGCGTGAAGCAGCCACCATGCACCGCCGATCATCACGACGGAACTGGCCAAAGTGACCACCTTGGCGGCGCGCATGTAATGTTCTTGGTCGCGACCCGGGGCAATGTGACGCTTGTAAAGATCCGTAATCGTGACTGCGGAAATGGAGTTCATCGCTGAAGACATACTTGACATGGCGGCGGCCAGCACCGCAGCAACTACCAGGCCCGTGAAACCGGGACCAAGCTGCGTAGTAACGAATAGCGGCACGATGCCCTCCGCCTTTTTGGTTCCGGCGAGCATTTCCGCCGCGTAGGGGTCGGGAAACTCTTTGTAGAAGACGTAAAGCGCCGTGCCGATGAACATGAAGTAACCCCAGGTGGGCAGGCACGACCAACAGCAAATCCACATGGCACGACGGGCGTCCCTCGGACTCTTGGCGGCACAGTAGCGTTGGACAACTTCCTGATTCGTTACATAGTCGTTGAGCCACTGAATCACACCAACGGCCAAGATCATCGGAATGGTCTTTTGCACCAATGAAAATCCCCATGGAATGGCCTGAAGCTTGCCGTCGGCCCCCGCTTCAGCGATCAACAATTTGCCGTCCTCCGCCGCGGTCGAAAGCATCTGTCCCACGCCACCGGGGAGTTTCCAAACAATTGTGCCCAGAATAAGCAAGCCACCGCCCGTGAGAATGATTGCTTGCACCACGTCGGTCCAGATCACAGCTTCGATGCCCCCAACGATGGTGTAGTAGGCCGTGACGGCACCGCCTAGCAGCAGGCACACTGGCACGCTCCACCCCGTAAGCGTGTGCATCAGCATCGCAACGAGGTACTGGATAACACTGATCCGGATACACTGAGCGAGGAGAAAAACACTGGCACCGTAAACCCGTGTCTTCGGCCCGAATCGCGCTTCCAAATACTCGAACAAGGAAGTGACGTTACCGCGGCGGAAGAAGGGCAGAAGATAGTGCGTTGCGATGAAGACACTCACTGGAAGTGTCAGGCAAATCAAATACCGCAGCCAGGCTGTCTTGAAGGAGTCCGCGGGATACGCAACGAACGTGATCGAACTGATCTGGGATCCAAACAAGGAGATGCCGACGACCCAACCGGGATACGAGCGGTTGCCGACAAAATAACCCTCGGTCGTCTTGACCCGTCGCGAGAAGAGCCAGCCCACCACCACCATCACAGCAAAGTAGAGGCCGATGACGAAGAAATCCAGATGGCGGAGAGATGTCATAATCTGACGTGTGCTCCTCAGGCGTGTAATGCATCCAGCAACTGTTTGCGATTCAGTGGCTTGACATCACGAACGATCTCATCTCGCATCGCCCTGCCAGGCGCACTTTGCTGGGGATACGAGAGAAACCTCAGCTCGACGTCCAGCGCCTCGGAACACTTCCAGGCCAATAGTGGCCAATGGACCCCCAAATCGCCGATCAGCGGCAGGCTGCCTTCATGCCGCGCGAAGCCGGACATCTCCATTCGAAACGGCACCGCGAACATTTTCGTTTTCGGCATTCCGTCGGCGATGGCTTGCTGCACCGCGCCGCCGCCGCGTTCCAACTCCCAGGCCTTTTCGAGCGCCGGATCAAGATCAATCCGAATGAGTGACTTGCCTGCCAGACTGTAGTGGAAATGGCCTTGCCAAGAGGACCACAAACCATGCCCTGTGTACGTTTCGAAGGGGCCGTCATGAATTTCCTGGGTCAACGCGACACCCGATTCAATAATCACATCGGCGGAGGCAAGTAGCCGGGCGACTCGGGCTGCGCGCTCGGAGAGCGTCAGGCTATCGCCGATGCATAACCCCACGGCCCCACCCCCGATGAGCTGCGGAATGGTCACGACGACGGGCAATCCGCGTCGCGCACCGATGCCAATCATGGTGCGTTCGTCAGCGCCCAATCCCGCGATCTCTTCAAACGATCTGCCATGCTGGTGTGCTAGTGCAACGATCTCCTGCGAGAATCGCTCCAGCCATAGGCCCATCGGATATCCAAGATTTCCCGCCGCCTTGATAATCGGCTTGCCAGGCGCCTGTTTCAGTTTGTCGATCAACTCCCAATCAATCGGCGTGTAGTGGCTGATGGCGCGGATTTCATCGTCGTCCATAAGCGTCAGTTCGAACTCGCCGCCACGAGGCAGTACTGCTGACGGCAGCCCCAGGGGCTCGCCCTGGCAACGCTTTACCAGATCGAGCGTTCCGCCCATCTCGTGGGAAACGACCGCCGAACTGGTGGTGACGCCGTCCACGAGGCCGACCCGCATCAGCTCGGCAATCAAGGTGGTTACGCCTTCGTGGATGTTCGGGCCGCTTCCGGTAACCACGACGACCTTGCCGCCA
>JAKEGR010000199.1 GCA_022615465.1 Planctomycetota bacterium
CCCACTTCGACGATCAGGCGATCGACTTGGTCGGGAATCGTAAATTAAAGAGCACCTATTTCAAAGACAAACCCGCACTGCTGAAGAACCTGGAGTCGACGCTGGAATTGGTCTATCACCCATAGACCGAACGAGGCAACTGGGACGGTCATCCTCGCGTCGAATAGGCTCTCACTGCGCCCCTGCCGCGGCGACTTTGCTGGCGGCGGGTGGCGCGTCTTTCAGCAATTCAGCCAGGTTGTAGTGCGTGTAGCGAGTGTGGCTGGCCACGTTTTTCGCATCGGCATTGGCCACCCAGAAATCAAGCGTCTCCGGCGCGAACAGAACGGATTGGATGTTCGAATTCATGCAAACCGGGCGCGTCATCAGGTCGCGAGCCTTCTGGTCGTCAAACTTGCCGAAGCCATCCTTCACGCGCTTTGCGAGTTCCTCATAGCGGCTGCCAGCCGACATCAAGACGGTGTCCTTGGAGGGATTGGGGAGCAGCGGGTGGGACTCGCCAGCCTCGATGACCTCGAAAGTCGTTGGCGTGGCGGCGATTCCCACGGCACGCTTCGTGTTGCCGTCGGCAATGACGTAGTAGTAGGCGCACGTGCGCGGCCCCTTGCGCATGATCTCGACCGCCTCGTCGAGCGTATCCGCATTTTCCATGACCTCTCGCATGAGCTGCGCCATCGGTTTGCCGTCCCAGTCACCCTCGCCTCGCCCGCCCATCTCGCCGATCGAAATGTGCTTTTCATTCATGGCGGTAATGGTGCCGATGAAACCGGCGTAACCCAGGTTGACCCAGGCGTTGCCTTCATCCGGCTGGCTGACAATCACGACCGCGTTTTGTTCCAGCCCCATGCCCATCAAGTAATCCAGGATGCGGCCGTGATACATGCGCCCGCCCTCGGTGGCATCGCCGTAAAGAGCGAAACCAGAGCAGTGGAACAATTCAGGAAAGAAATTGGCGAGTCGGACTTCCTCGCGGTCTTTGCCGGACGCGGCAGCCAGTGCATCCATTTCCCGCTGATGACGCGGCTGGATAAACGGTTCGAGGCGTTTTACCGCCCCTTCGATTTCGCCAAAAAACCATGTTCCCTTGGCAAATGAACTGCCCACGCCCACGCCGTAGAGGATGCTGTCCACGAGGTCGCCGGCTTCATTTTTCATCAGTTCGCCGTGCTGGCGACCCATTTCCTCGGGCGTGCCCTTGAGAAACAGCACCTTGGTGCCGTCGATTTCGTCGAGTCGCCCGCCCTCGGTCGTGGCCAGCGTTTTGCGCTCCCCGGTAGCCGGGCCAAGAGTCGGGATTTCTTGCGTGAACTTCGCCACCAGCGCCTCGAAGAACTTGGTGATGTGCGACAAAGCTACCCGCTCGACCTTGGTGCCGGCCGGCACATTCAGTTTCCACGTATCGGCCGGAAGCTCGCCGCCCAGCTTGATGTCGGTGAACTCGACCAGGGCTGAGAAGTCTTTGAGGTCCGAGAAACCGATGCGGGCAGGCAAGGAATCGGTCTCACGAATCCAGAGATCGAGTTGCAAGTTCGAGGTTTTCAAGAGTTCGGCCGCCTCGGGCAGCGGCGTGACGCGGAGCACATGGCAATTCACGCCGTCGATTGTTGCGGACGGGCGCGCCTCGATTTTGAAAAAAAACGGGGCGATGGCGAGTTGCTCTCGCTGGAGAGGCACCCTGAACGGTTCGAGTCGCGTGCCGTCTTTCTCATCTGGCTTCGCGGCAAAACGCGGTACGTCCGGCGAACCGAGCAACGCGAGTTTCCCGCCAATGATTCCTAGTTTCTGGTCCTGGCGCGCGAAGGCGTAAATATTGCCGTCCACGGTGGTGGAAAGCTTGAGGCGGTCGGGCGCGAGGTAGGCAAGGTCGCCCTCGAGGCCGGCCAGTTGACTGGGGCCGCCCTCAAGTTCGACGATCTTGACGTGCGCGGACAACGGCTCGGCGGGCGTGCCGGCCGTGGGGTCAATGACGGCGGCCAATTTCATGAGACAAGCCGCGAAGATCTCCGCAGGAGACTTCTGGGGCGCGGTCGTTCTAACTTCCTCAGAGGGCTTCTGAGCGGAGGGTTCCCTGCCATAAGCAAAACCGGCCGGCAGCAGGATGGCCACACTGAGCAGCAACGAGATAAACGGCTTTTGGATGCGTGGAAACATGACAATACTCCAGAAGTGTCTTGATTGACCGTCACCGCAAACTTGCGGCATGAGGCCCGCCGTGGTGGGAAGCGAACGTCTGGCCTCGGCAACTCAGATTATTCAAATCTGGCACACCCCGATTGTATCAGGCGGTTCGGGCGGGGTCCAAACTCCAACCTAAGTGTATCATTGTACGCCGTGCCAGGCCACCCCCAAGGGGATACCGCTCAATGTGCCGTGCAGTTCGTGAACCCGAGACGACATGACAGCACTAATTGCCGCAGCCACCGCGCCCAGCATATCGCCCCCGCTGGCTGGCAAGAATCGGCAATCGGCAAATGCCGGCTCGATGGCGAGTTGTTGTGTCTGCTCGACCAATTGGTCCCGCATCCACGGCAATTCCTGGAACAATTGGCCGCTGATGTAAATACACTGGGGATTGAACAGATTGACCACATTGGCCATCGCAATCGCCAAATACTCATTGAGGTGTCCCAACTCGGATCGCACGAACTGGTCGCCATTTGCCGCCAGCGACAATACCTCTTCAATAGGAACACTGCGACCTGTCGCCGCGGAAACGTGTTCGACAAGCGCCCACTCACTGGCGACAGTCTCCAGGCACCCGCGCCGGCCGCAGTGGCATTTGTCGCCGCCGATCACTACGGGAATGTGCCCCATTTCGCCAGTGAAGCCGCTATGCCCGGTGAGATACGAACCATTGACCATCACCCCCAGGCCGATGCCGGTTGACAGATCCAGGACGGCAAACGTGTCGAAGCTGCTCGCATCACCGTACACATATTCGGCCAGACACAGCGCGTGCGTATCATGGACCAACAGGCAATCGGCCCCAAGGGCGTGGCTCAAGTCCTGGCCAAGCTGTTTGCCACCGAGATAAGGCAGGCTGGCGGCAAATCGAATTTCCTGACGGCGATAATTCACGAGGCCCACTACGCTGACGCCGATGCATAGGATTGGCATTTCCTCGGTAGCGAGAGCCTGGACGCGATCAACAATTGCGGCCAGGAGCGAGTCATAGTCCCTCGGCGTGGCAAACGATAGCAGCGAGGTATCTCGGAGCACGCCGTCGAAACCAGCAGCAGCCACTTCGCAGGAATCCACATCGATCGTGATGCCAACAACCTGCGACTTGTCTTTCGACAGCCTGAGCCGCTTCGGCGGCCGACCGGGACCGGTCACCGCTTCCTCGAACTCTTCGAGCAGCCGGGCCTCGAGCAACGAGGAGACCGCCTTCGCAATCGTGGGAAACGTAACGCCCATGTGACGCGACAAGTCGCTGCGTGTCGATGGCCCATGCTGCCGAATCGTGCGCAGCACGAATGTTTCATTGATCCGGCTCAAAAGTTGCGGCTGAATGGGAGAAGCTTCGCTCATTGGTCTAACCCTCGTTCAATCGGTAAGGTGTCACACCATCAAAGGGTTGTGCCCGAGGAAAATAGAGACAAGCGAACAGGGAAAAACACGAATGCCCGTTTCCCCTAAATCGGGATCCAGACTGGCCCCATTATTATCCGCTATTTATTTAGAGGTTTTCAAGAGCTTTCCCGAAAATGCTTCGCTCGACCCACGAAGCCCTTCCCGACGAACCGTTCCGCTCTCTGCTGCGTAGGCGAGGTATGGACATCCGCCCGGTTCACCGATTACGCTCTGACGATTGGGAGCGGCGGCACGGTGGGCATGTCGCCGGCTCCGTTTGGAGTTCTACGGAGCCAGTGGCCGGCCTTTTTCGGCCACGCCAGCGCCTGTTGCCTTGCCCTCCGAAAGTGTTGTAACTACCCGTGGGCGTCCTGGAATTGGGAGGGCGAGACCTCCTGACGTACTTTGCCCTCCCAAAAAATGCCTGATTTCGCGATCGATAATTCCCGGATACTCTCAATTTTGTGACGATTGCCAACTCCCAAGCGAGCGGAGCACCTACCCCCATGCCATCCGTGACTGCCAAAACCACCTCGACTGTGACGAAAAGCTCTCCCCAAAGCCCTGGCGACAGCGGCCAAGCGGCCATGATCGAAGCCGACGATCTTTCGAAATACTACGGCGATTTCGCAGCCTGCCGCGATGTTACTTTCGCGATCAGGCGGGGCGAAGTGGCTGCCTTCATCGGCCCAAACGGTGCCGGCAAGAGCACCACGATGAAGTTGCTGACGGGCTACCTCGCCCCGTCTTCCGGCACGGCCCACATTGCCGGCTATAACATGGCGACCGACCGCCTAGAAGGTGCCAGGCGTCTTGGCTATTTGCCTGAGAACGGTCCCCTGTATCCCGAAATGACACCTCGTGGCCTGCTAAAGTTCTTTGGCACTGCCCGCGGCTTGTCACGCGAAAAGCTCGATGAGCGAATGGATGCGGTCATCCAACTTTGCCGACTTGACAGCGTGATCGGCAAGCCGATCGGAAAGCTCTCCAAGGGTTTTCGCCAGCGCGTCGGCATGGCCCAAGTGCTGTTGCACGAGCCGGACGTACTGATCCTCGACGAACCGACCGCCGGCCTCGACCCGAATCAAATTCGCGAAGTCCGCGATACGATCCGTCGAATCGGCGAGACGAAAACGATCCTGCTATCGACGCACATCCTTCAGGAAGTGGAAGCGATGTGCAACCGGGTGTTATTCATCAACGAAGGCCGGCTGGTGTTCGACGGCACGCCCGCCGAATTCGCCGCCGAAGAAAACAGCATCGACGCACGATTCCATCAGTTGTCCTCGCTGGGAGCGTAACAAGGAGACCATCAGACAAGCGACCCATCGCCTTGCCTCGCGCCTCCCCTGATTCCCCGAACTATTTTCCAGATTCCGAACCAAGAAATTTGCCCCGCCATCATGAACTGGACCGTCCTCAAAGCGATTTTCAAACGCGACTTCGTCAGTTATTTCTCAAGCCCGACCGGCTACGTGTTCATCTGCGTCTTCGTGGTGCTCAGCGCGCTGGCCGCATTCTGGCCTCCCGATTTTTTCAGCAATAACCTGGCCAACCTCGACCAGCTCAACAAGTGGCTGCCGTTCATCATGCTGGTGTTCATCCCGGCCATTACGATGAGCATTTGGTCCGAGGAACGTCGTCAAGGGACCGACGAGTTGCTGCTTACGCTCCCGGCGAGCGATCTTGAAGTCGTCGTCGGCAAGTACCTGGCGGGCGTGGCGATTTACAGCGTCTCGTTATTGTTTTCGATGTTTGCCATTTATCTGGTTTTTAGCTGGGGCCTGGGCACCCCGGACGGCGGCCTGTTTCTCGGCACCTACGTTGGCTACTGGTTTGTTGGGCTGGCAATGCTGTCGATTGGCATGGTGGCGTCGTTTCTCACCGCGAACCTCACGGTCGGATTCATTCTCGGGATGATCTTCAATCTGCCGCTCGCGCTGTTCGGCGTCGCGGACTGGATCATTAAAGATGCTCAAGTCGCTCAGTTGATCAAGCGGTGGAGCGCCGCCGAACAATTCAACGATTTCGCCCGCGGAGTCATCAGCCTGAGTGGCATCAGTTATTTCATGATGATTGCCTTGGTGATGCTGTACATCAGCATGGTGCTGATCGGCCGCCGTCATTGGGGCGGCCGCGATCGGGAGGAGTCGATGTGGGCACACTATCTGGTCCGCGCGCTGGCCCTGGTGGCCCTGGCGGTGGGCGTCAATATGTTCTTTTCGAATCATAACGCCCTGCGCGCCGACATCACGAGCGAAAATCTCAACTCGCTTTCCGGTCGGACCGTCAAATTGGTCGAGGAACTGCGCGACAACAAAGACGCGAAAACAATCAAGATCGACGCCTACGTCAGCCCGCAAATGCCGGCCGAATACGCCCCCCACAAACTCAACCTCCTTTCCACGCTCTCCGAGCTTAGCTCTCTGAGCGGCGGCAAGATCCAGGTCGACGTCCACGAGGTGGAAAACTTCAGCGAAGAGGCAACCCTCGCCGAGCGGGCTTATGGCATCGAGCCTCGCGAAGTACCCACGATCGACCGCGGCGCACGCACCTCGCAGGAAATCTTTCTCGGCGCGGTATTCACCGCGGGCCTCGACAAAGTGGTGATCCCGTTCATCGACAAAGGCATCCCCATCGAATACGAACTGGTCCGCTCGATCTGCACCGTCGCCGAACAACGTCGCAAGACGCTGGGCGTGTTGAAGACCGACGTGCAGCTCTTCAGCGGTTTTTCGATGCAAGGTCCGACGGAAGAATCGCAATTGCTTACAGAACTGAAAAAGCAATACGATGTCGAGGAAGTCGATCCCGCCAAGCCAATTACCAAGCGGTACGACGTGCTGCTCGCGGTACAACCCTCGACCCTCACGCCGGAGGCGATGGGCCACCTGGTTGAGGCGGTGAAGACAGGCCAGCCGACGGCGATCTTCGAAGATCCCTTCCCACGGATCATGCCCGAGGTGCCAGGCACGTCGCAGCCCAAGCGTCCGCCCGGCGGCATGATGGGCATGTTTGGCGGCCAGCAGCCGCAGCCCAAAGGCGATATTGCCCAACTCTGGCAACTGCTCGGCGTCGAGATGTTTGGCGACGAGATCATCTGGCAGGAGTTTAACCCGGAACCGAAGCTCGGCGACATCGAGCCGGAATGGATCTTCATCGACCAAGGCCTCAAGACGCACGGCACCGAGTACCCCTTCAATGCGAGCGACCCCACCTCCTCCGGATTGCAGCAGGTGCTGTTTATCGCAACCGGCGCCTGGCGTCCGGCAGAGAAGTCGAAGCTGGAATTTGAGGAGTTAGCCGTCACGGGGCGGAACAGCGGCACGATCAGCTATCAGGATTACGAAACGTCGCTGCGCACCGGCGGCGCGATGGGCGTCCGACGCGTCACCACGCGCGAGCCCTACATTGTCGCGGCCCGGGTCCATGGCAAAATCCAGCCGGACGATCTCTACCTGTCGACGAAAGGTATGAAAGACGACAAGACGGGCGAGGCTGGTTCCGCAACCGAGGAGAATGAGGGTGCGCCGAAGTCGGATGCCGACGCCGCCAACGACAAACCCAACAGCGAAGACGGCGCGCCCCCTCCGGCCGCCGAGGAAATAGAGATCAACGCGATTCTCGTGTCAGATATCGACTGGATCGCCCCGGTGATTTTCCGGCTGCGTGAGATCGGCGCGAACCAGGACATGCTGATCGACTGGAAGTTTCAGAACGTCACTTTTGTGTTAAACATCCTGGACTCGCTGGCCGGCGACGACCGCTACGTCGAGATCCGCAAACGGACCCGTCCGCACCGAATCCTTACGCAAGTCGAAGAGGCGACGGAAGATTTCCGCCAGAGTTCATTGACGGAGCAAACAAAATCGAACAACGAAGCCCGCGAGCAAATTGAACAAGCGAGGCAGGACTTTCGCGAAAAGATCACTGAGTTGGAGAAGCGTACCGACCTCGATCCGCGCGCGAAAGCACAAGTCATGGAGTTGGAGCGGATCCGCCTGGAACGAGTCCGCGATGTGCAGGTCGATCGCCTTGAAAAAGATCGTAACCGGAAGATCAAGCAAAGCGAGCGCGAGCTGGCGGCCAAAGTTCGCGGCGTACAGGACTTCTACAAGCTGTGTGCCGTCCTGTTGCCGCCGATCCCGCCGATCCTGCTCGCTTTCTTCGTTTTCTTCCATCGCCGCAAAGCCGAACAGGAAGGCGTCGATACCCGCCGCCTCCGCTTTGGCCATGGCGAAGAGGACGAAGGCCAGAAGTAAATGCTTATCCGACAACAGTTGGGGACGGTCCCCTCTCTCCGTGAAGGTTGTGGGATAAGCTCTAAGTCGTAATTCGAACAAGTCAAATATCATGTCAGAAACAACTAAAACAATCGCTTTTGTCGCTCTTGGTCTGATTGCCATTGGGGCCGGCCTTTTTACTCGACCCACCTCGGCCGATTTGGATGTCGAGACCCTTGTTGGCACGGAACTGACCAAGAAGTTCTCCAGCCCGGAGGATGCCACTCGGCTGCGCATCGTCCGCTTCGATGAAGAGACTGCCACATTGCGCGACTTCGAGGTCGCCGAGGAAGATGGTCTGTGGTTGATTCCCTCGAAAGATGGCTACCCGGCGGACGCCAGCCGTCAAATGGCCGAAGCCGCCACATCGCTGATGAACCGCAAGATCCTTGCCGTTACCAGCCAAGGCGCCGGCGATCACGAACAATACGGCGTCATCGATCCCTTGTCACCCAAGATCGAAGTCGGCCAGAAGGGCGTCGGCACACGGGTGACGATGTCGGACACGAACAACGATCCGCTCGCCGACCTGATCATCGGCAAGGCGGTGAGAGATGCCGAAGGCCAGCGGTACGTCCGCGAAGCCGGTCGCGATGTGGTCTATGTGATCGAAATGGATCCGACCAAACTTTCCATCAACTTCGAAGACTGGATTGAAAAAGATCTGCTGAAGCTCAATCCCCTCGATCTCCAGCAAGTGGAGATCAAGGACTATTCCGCCGAACTGGTGCCCGGCATGACGCCCGATGGCCGGTTGGCCATTCAAGTCGCCTGGGATCCGCGTAGCGAACTGACTTTGAATTACCATGACAGCGACGGGAAATGGCTCGCCAAACGGCTCGCCAAGTTCGATCCTCAGACGAAACAACATGTCGACTTTGCTCTCGGAGAGGATGAAGAACTCAACGAGACATCGTTGGGCGAATTGAAGAGCGCACTGGACGACCTGGCGATCGTCGATGTCGTGCGCAAGCCGCAAGGCCTCAGCAACGATCTCAAGGCCGGGGGCGACTTCCTCAACAACCCCGAGGCCCAGCGGGATCTGTTATCAAAGGGGTTTGTCACCGCGTCGGCGGCCGGCTCCGGCGGCGATGAGATCATCTCGAGTGATGGCGAAGTCATCTCCACACTCAAGAACGGCACCGAGTACGTGCTTCGTTTTGGCAATCTCACCAACGTCAGCGAAGGCGAGAAGAAAGACGAGGCCGCGTCGGAAGAAGGTGCTGTCGAAGGTGCAGTCAAAGATGCGCCGGCCAAGGGAAGCGATGTCCATCGCTACCTGTTCGTGATGGCGCGGTTCAATGAGGCGGCGATAGAGAAGCCAGAAATCGAGCAACTTCCCGAACTACCGGCCGATGCCCCCGCGGAATCCGACACGACGGAGAAGGCCGAGCCTGCCGCCGCCGAGTCTTCCGCGGAGCCCGTGCCGCCAAAGGAGGCCGAAACGCCGGACGAAACGCAGCCGACCGCCGAAGCCGAATCGGCGAAAGCAGCCGAACCGCCCAGCGAAACCGCTCCTGCCGGCGATGCTGCTGCCGCGACCGACGAAACCAACGCGAAGACCAAGGAACTTGAACAAATTATCGCCGAGCGCAAGCGGATCGAGACGGAAAACCAGCGGAAGCTGGATGCATATCAAGAATCGCTGAAGAAGGGCCAGGAGAATGTGAAGGATCTCAACGCGCGCTTTGGCGACTGGTACTTTGTCGTGGCCAACGACGTGTTCAATAAAATCCGCTTGAACAAGGACAACGTCATCAAGAAGAAGGAACCGCCTAAGACGGACGCTGGGCCTGCCTCAACGGGCGAGAGCGATGCCGGCGCCCCAGGCACCGCGATACCCGGCCTGCCGGAAATCCCCGGAACGAGCGAATAGGGCAGGCTGCCTGTTATGCGTGGTTCCTCAATATCGCACGGGAGGTTGCGCGCTGGTGGCGGTGCGAGGGTCGGTTGGCGGTGCGGCGGGAGCGGAAACGCCGGCCGTGCTTTGGAGCTGGGCAACGCGAGTGGCCACTTCCGGCTGGTAACGGTTGATCGACAGCGATCGCTGGTAGTTGGCCAGCGCTTGCGTGTAATCGCCCGCCTGATCGCGTAACCGTCCGAGGGCCGTCAGGGATCGCGCATTGTGGGGGTCCACGGTAAGTGCTTCGACGAGTTGTGCCTTGGCCTGTTCGGTCTGTCCTGCTTCTTCCAACGCGCGCGCGAGTTCTATTTTGGGATCGGCCGACGTTGGATTTGAAGCCGCCCAGTTATTGAGCAGCGTAAACGACTGTTGTTGTCGCCCCGTTTCATTCAGCAGCACTGCCAGGCCGCGGTAGCATTCCGTGTGGTTTGGGTCGCGATTCAGGCATTGGTTGTACAGACTCTCGGACTGTTGCAGGTCGTTGGGGCGGTTGTACAGGGTGCCTGTCTTGTGGAGTGATGCGGCCAGATTGTAATAGCCATCGGGTGAATTAGGGTCTTTGGCGATGGCCTGCTGGAACTGATCGGACGCCTGCTGGTAATTGCCTTGCTGGTAGAGACGCACCCCTTCGGCATTGGCCGATTGCGAGGCGATGTTGTTGCAGCCCGACGTGGCGGCCACACCACCGGCGAGCAGGGCCACGGTCAGCCATTGGGCGAATCGTGCCGAGTACCCAGACAAGATCGTCGTGTTTCGAAGCACAGCTTGCTTTCCGAGCGTAGGGAATAGGAGAGGAAAAGAAGGGTGCCGACCGCTCTCTTGAAGTGGGCCAGGCAATTAGGGTGGCGAACCGTAGCAGACTCACCCAGTACGACGCAAGGCGGAATTTTTGGAACCCAACTTGGTGGGCGCGGGAGGCGATCTCATCCATCCGGCATGATTGGAGCATCAGGACCAGGCGGCACAGAGGTTATTCGGGCCGACCGCATCATGCCTGGAAAGACATGCCAACCCGGCAAAATCACGCGATCCGACATTATTGCGCAAACCACCCATTTTTCCTTGGTGTTGTATTTTTCCTTGGGCGTTTCCCGATGTTTTCTTTCATCAGTGAGGCATTTTACCAGAACAGCATATTCTTGTTAGTTGCCACCCAGGAGACGCCAGCAGTGCCCCAACGGAAAACCGCAACGAAGTCGAGCCGCAAACGCCCCAGCAGGCAATCGGTGAAGAAGCCGGTGGCGAAAGCGTCTCCCAAGTCGAGGTCAGCGCAGCGTTCGGGCGACGTGTCTGTGCGTCGTGTCGGCGAGGAAGAGATAACGATCGACCGACGCCGCGGTGGATGCCGAACGAAGGACGGAGTGGCCGCCGCGGATGAGAAGCAGCCGGTCGTGCCGTTGCTCGAACGTCGGCAGAAGGTGAACCGCCGCCGGCAGATCGACCCGACCACTTGCGAGCGAGATTACACCCAGGACGAAATGGAGTTCATGAGTGCGATCGACGAGTACAAACGTAAGAGCGGTCGGATGTTCCCCACTTGCAGTGAAGTGCTCGAAGTGGTGAGGGGGTTGGGTTACTTGAAAATCTCGCTCGCGGAGCGTTCAGCCAGTGCCGTGGAGTCCCAAGTGACGTCCGACAGTGATTCCTTCTCGCCGCAGGCCGCGGAATTCGTCGACGTGGGAGC
>JAKEGR010000200.1 GCA_022615465.1 Planctomycetota bacterium
CCGGGGCCGGCTGCCAGGTAGCCGGCTGGCGGGAGTTTCCGGACCACCACGGCTACAGTGAGCATGATTTCGCGGAAGTTGCCGACCTGGCTGATCGCGTGAAGGCGGAGATGCTCGTTTGCACGCAAAAAGACTTGGTGAAAGTGGAACGCGAGCAATTAAGCGGACACGCTCTGTGGGCACTGGCGATTGAGATGCAGTTCCTGGCCGGAGAGCGGGCGCTGGAGCAGGCGCTGGAACGCACGGGCAGTTAGTGTGGAACAGCGACGATGATCTCGTTTACGAGATGTTCGTCTTCGAGAACCCCGAGCGCGGCGTGTTGGGCAAGCTGCTTGGCGTGATAGGTTACGCAGCGACCTTCCAGAATGATCGTGCCGCCGTTGACCCGGACGGACAGGTCACGAATCCGCCCGGCAAGGCGCGACTCGATCCGCTGACGAATGACGACGGCGAGTTGTCGCCAGTGTTCGTTGCGCCGCTGGTCCGCAACGTCAATGTCATCCACGGAGGCGACGTTGGGCAACAGGAACACTTCGGTCGCGGTCGTCGCGACCGAGTCGGTCGAGCGACTACCCCTGTTGCGCCGGGAAGTCTCCCTGCCGCGGAAAGGATGGGATGGCGGCGTGGTGAACGTCGCACGAACGACTGCGATATTCTCGTGTCTGGCGCGTCGCATGGGCTTCATCCTCAGCAATGCGTAGCGAAGCAGTTCGGTCCCCGATTGCCTGCCCCATCTGGACCTCTCGTCACCCAAGCTCAACGTGGCCTTGGAAGGAACGTGACAGAAATTCCAATCCCCATGACCATTCCCTCCGACCAAACCGCACACGAGCGGCTCTCCGCACCAACAAGAGTCGAAGTCCCAGGAGTTCGCAACCAATATGTTCCAGATAAGCGGCAAGCAGCAGGCTGAACAACTGGCAATCTATCGCTTCTGAACGGGCAATGTCAACTCGAATTTGCACAAAGTGCCGACTCGCCACCGATTGTCATTTTTCCGATTCGTCAGGGGGGAGTTGGTCAGGCAGGAGAAAACGTTTTCGGCTCCTTCGCGGCATCTGCGAGGCCTTCCATTCGCGACTGCAGGAGAAAGAGAAAAAGAGGACGATTTTGGCTTCGCGGGGGTGGGCAAGATCAGGAAAGCCCAGTCCGTTGGGGCGAGCATGCTAACCTGCTAGCGTTAGCAGCCCGTCGAAAAATGACCTATCCGGGGGGCTGCTAGCTGGAAAAACCTCCGGGAATCGCGCAGCTAGCAATCTGGCAGAATCGACTTCTACAACGGGCTGTCAACTTACAGCCGGTCCATTTCAGAACTGAGGCCGCCAGCGGCGACAAGGTAACACTTTCTCACGTAGTCGATCACCATGCGATGGGCGCTGAAACGCGAGGCCAACGTGGTGATTGATTCGATCATCATTGCGATCCAGTGGCGCGGAAGACCATCGACATCGCGGTCATAGAACAGCGGAATCACTTGATCGCGGAGCGCTTGCATCAGGTATTGGGCGTCGCGTTGATCGGTGATTTCGTCATGGACGTGCTGCGAGCCGTTGCCGATGGCGAAGCCGTTCTTGCCGTTGTAGGCTTCGGCCCACCAGCCGTCGAGAATCGAACAATTCAGCCCCCCATTGAGCACGGCTTTCATGCCGCTGGTTCCGGAGGCCTCCTTGGGCCGACGTGGCGTGTTCATCCAGACATCGACGCCTTGCACCAGGTGCCGGGCGACGTTGATGTCGTAGTCCTCGATGAACACGATTCGACCGGCAAAACGGCGATCGTGGCGGAGGTTCTCGATCTTCTTGATGAGTTGTTTGCCGGGCTCGTCGGCCGGGTGGGCCTTGCCAGCAAAAATAAGCTGGACGGGTCGCTGGGGGTCGTTGATCAGCGTGGCAAACTCGTCCAACTGGCGGAAGAACAGGTCCGCCCGCTTGTACGTTGCGAAGCGGCGCGCGAAGCCAATCGTCAAGGCATTCGGGTCAAGGGCCGTACGAGCGGCTTCGACGACTTCGTCCGGCTCCTGGCGGCGTCGGCCCTGACGTCCGAGGCGGCGGCGGACAAAGTCGAGCAGACGGCTCTTGAGTTCATTGTGCGTCTCCCAGAGTTCGCCAGGATCGCAATGATACATGTTCTGCCAGATCTTGGCGTCGCCCATCCGTTGCGCCCAATTTCCACCCAACACGCGGTCATAAAGCTGATGCATGGGATGAGCAAGCCAGGTGGGTACATGGACGCCGTTAGTGATGTGGCCGATCGGGATTTCCTCTTCGACCCGCCATGGCCAGAGGTGAGCCCACATGCGGCGCGAGATGTGGCCGTGAAGCGAACTGACCGCGTTGGCGCGCCGCGAGAATTTCAGGCCGATCACCGTCATGCAAAACTGCTCGTGTTCGTTTTGTGGCTCGACTCGGCCCAGGCCCATGAGTTGGGCGGGCGAAATACTGAGTTTGTCGCGTAGCGGACCGAGATGCTCTTCGATCAAGCCCGCGTCGAATCGGTCGTGCCCCGCGGGAACGGGCGTATGCGTCGTGAAGACCGTCCGATGGGCGATTTCGCGTAGGGCCTCATCGAAGGTGAGGCCATCGTCGGCCATTCGTTCGCGGACCACTTCGAGGGGTGCAAAGGCGCTGTGGCCTTCGTTCAAATGATAGACCCCGGGCGCGATGCCGAGCGCGCGGAGGGCCTTGACGCCGCCGACGCCGAGGACCAGTTCTTGACGAATGCGCGTCCGCAAGTGACCGCCATAAAGGCGCGAGGTCAACTCCCGGTCTTGGGGGTTGTTGCCGTCGACATCGCAATCCAGAAGGTATAGCGGGACGCGACCGACATGCATCAGCCAGACCTTGGCCAGCAAGACGCCATCGCGCGTATTAATCGAAACGGTGACCTGCTTGCCGTCGACGCCTATGGCCGGTTCCATTGGCAGATTTTGAACGTGCGTATCCTGGTACTCTTCGTGCTGATAACCGTTGATGTCGAGCTGCTGCTCGAAATAGCCTTGATCGTAAAACAAGCCGACCGCCACGAGGGGCACGCCAAGGCCGCTGGCGGCCTTGATGTGGTCGCCAGACAGGACGCCGAGGCCGCCCGAGTAAATGGGAACTGATTCATGGATGCCAAATTCAGCCGAGAAATAGGCGACCGGCTTGGAACCGAGCACGCCTGTTTCCCGGGCGCCCCACGTTTCGCGCGTCTTGGAGAGATACTCTTTAAGCCGGCGATGGGCTTGATTGATGCGAGTGGAGAGCACCATTTCCGAGGCACGCTCCGCCAGTTGCTCGGCCGTCATTTCGGCCAGGAGCACGACGGGGTTGTGGTCGATCTTCCGCCATTTGATGGGGTCGAGGTCGCGAAAGAGATTCACGACCTCCGGGTGCCAACTCCACCACAGGTTGTTGGCGAGTGTAACGCACTTGTCGTAAAGGACTTCTGGCGTAGCCTCGGTCCAGTTCTGGCGTTCGGTGACTTTGCGTGGGCCCACAGTTGTTTGACTCATTCCGTTAAATCCATAGTTCAAGGCAGTTCCCGTCGATCGGCCGGACGCTCCCCGGAAAGCCTCATTCGGCAACCCGGCCGAAGCACCCCGGCGGCAGATCCAATTGGAAACTGCATAACCCCAACCGCGTCGGGAGCGTGGCACCCACCGCGAGACAACCCCGCTAGTCTGTACAAAGACCACTCTCTCGACAAGGGCGATTCTGGCAAGGGAGGTCGGTTGTTGAACAAAAAAAGCGGAAAAAGTTCTTCCAGACGGCCCTCCATGCGCCTGCTGCGGCCGGTGACCACCCGGAAACAAAAGACATGTTCGTGATGTGTCTGTGTGGTTCCGAGGTCAACGGGCAGCCAGCCAACACCCGGATCGTCGAGCGACGGATTTCTTACACCGCTTCACTGCATTCTAACGGGGGGGCGTGGTCTCATTGCAGCCCGTTCTCGTTGGTAGTCGCATGAAGAGAAGCGGCCATCGACGCAAGAATCGTTTGCAGGATCCTGGTCGCGGCGGGATAGGGCGAAGTGAGCGCCTGGTGTAGTGGCAATGGGACTCCATCGCAACGGAAGACCGTGCCGCCCGCGTCGATGCCGTGTGAGCCAACAACGAATGCCACGGTGGCGGCGAATGGCAACGGGGCGTCGGCCGTGTGCAGCACGATCGTTGGAATCGCAGCCAACTGCTCGCGCGCGGGTTCGGATAATGTCGCGAGTGGATCGGTAACCGGTTCGCTGGCGACGACGAGCGCGGCATCGACCTGGCCGTCCAAAAGACATTCCGAGATCGCACCGGGTTGCCCCTCCGAACGCGGAAAGCCGTCTCGAAAGCGAATGCTCGTCGGATAACCTGTTTGCCACGCCAGCACTTGTTCGGCTCCGGCCATGTTGCCGGGGCCGCCCAGTGTAAGTGCGACGAACCGCGTGCGCCGGTTCATGGCAACAACAAACGACAGGATCGCCTCGATCGTTGCCGTCTTTTCGCCCCCCAACGACAGCGGATCGAAGAACATGGCACCGTATCGCGCCGCGGCCATGCGATCGAATAGCTCGCGCCAGCGAGACAACTCCACCCCCGTCAGCAGGGCAATTTGCTCGGCGTCGACCGTACTCTCTCCGGCTGCAAGAGCGAGCAGCGCGGCAATCGCCGCCACGTCACTGCCCGGTTTCAACTCCAAGAACAGGTCGGCTTCGGCGGCTGTCGGAGTGCGACGCGAATCGACAACGACGCAAGTGCGATCGGCCCGACCGCCTGGAATGAAGCGGCCCGCGCATGTGAGGCAATAACGCTCGAAATGACGCGGGTGAGTCGTCGCGGGATCGACTCCCCAATAGACGACAAGGTCGGCGCGGTGCCGCACTTCGCCCAGCGTGGCCGTGACGAATCCAACCGATTGCTCGGCGGTGGCGAGTGCGGCCCCAGCCTCGTTGCCGGCAATCACGATCCCGCCCAGCAGATCGGCAAGTGCCACCGCGATGCGATGTGCTTCACACACTGCCCCGCCGAGGCCAAAGATCAGCGGGCAACTCGCCTTGGCCAGGATTGCCGCAGCCAGGTCGCAGGCCTCATCGAGATCCGCGCGCTGGCCGTGGATGAGGCATGGCGTGCGATCTGTTGGCCGCTCGGCCAGAAACCATCGCTCACCGATCGGGCAGGCGCGTTCCGCGCGCACAATGCGGTTTTCCGCGACATGCAGCGTGATGTCGTCGCACAGGCAGCCGCAGGCCAGGCAAGTGGCGTTGCGGCTGATCCGCGTGCGTTGCCTTTCCGCCGGACGGTCTGAATCGGAAGGCTCGGCCATATTCGTGTCTGCGCACTAAATGAGACGGCAATGATTGCAGCCAAGGGCCGTTCATCCGGTGCAGTCGCTATTTGCCGTTACCGGCGTTGCGCAGGCCCAGCGCAAGCATGATCCAACTCCAACCGTTGAAGATCATCTCGATGCCGACAAACAGCCCGATGAACCACAAGAGCGACGGTCCAAACTCCTTCCCTTGGCGAAGGATGAGCATGCCTAATAGCAGCGTGACTCCGCCGTTCAAGAGAACCCAACCCCAATTTGTAAACCGCTCGGCGAGTGCCACCGCGATTCGAAACACACCGGCGACGATCAAAAAGATGGCAATGAGCAGCGTCAGCGATGCCGTGCTTTTCACGGGGGTTTCAACGACCATGAGGCCAATGATCGTGTACAAGAGGCCGATCAATAAATGGAGCAGCATACCGCTCCACTTGCCGGCCCAGAATGAACTGACGATCTGCGCGATGCCGGAGGCGAGCACCAGGAACCCTAGTAACACGGTAACGGCGATCGACGTGATAGCTGGATAAGCGATGGCGATCGACCCAAAAATCACCAGGGCAACGCCCAGGGCAAGGAAGCACCACCACTGGTCACGGAACGCCTGAAGTTCGTGCTGGGGTGACTTGGTGGCTGTAGTCGATTCGGTGTTCATGGCGTGGCTCCTTGTCGTGGTTCGGTTGGAATCAAGGTGACTTCGAAACAACGGAACCTCCCTGTCCCTGAAAGTAGTCTAGCCCAGATTTTTCACAAGGCAACGGACAGCTATTAGCCTTTGTTCCCACATAGAGTGTCACGATGCCGCCGGTGAGCGGATAGCGGCGAAGGTCGGCAAGCCCAACGATCCGCATGCGGTCGCAAAGAGCTTCGCCTTGGGGAAACTCGCCGACGCTTTCCGGCAGATAACTGTAGGCCCCGGCGGAATTCCGCGAGACGAACTGACCAACGCGCGGCAAAATGTGGCGGAAGTACCATCCATAGATCGCTCGGAAGGGCTGCCAGTCGGGCGTGGAGAATTCGAGGACGGCGACGCGGCCACCCGGAGCGGCGACTCGCACCATCTCGCCCAGGCCGCGGTCGGTGTCGTCCACGTTCCGCAGACCGAATGCCACACAAACGATTTGAAACGCATTGCTGGGAAACGGCAGCGATTGGGCGTCGGCTTCGACAAACGTGATCCGACCATCCGCTCCCGCCTCGCGGCATTTTTCACGGCCGATGGCCAGCATCTCGTGACAGAAATCGGCGGCAACGATCGGTGTCTTTCCACCCGACGCGCGGTCGTACGCCAACGCCAAGTCGCCCGTGCCGGTGCAGAGGTCGAGGATTGGCAGCGGCCCCTTGGGCGGCGCGCGGCGAACCGTCTGCCGACGCCACCAGCGATCGATTCC
>JAKEGR010000201.1 GCA_022615465.1 Planctomycetota bacterium
CGTTTCTCGCTCAATCCTCGATAGCGCTTTGATTGTTTTGTCGCCACTGTTAACCCTTTACTTCCAAACCCATACTCCGCGCCGTGCCCGCAATCATCCGCACCGCGTGGCCCACGTCGCTGGCATTCAGGTCAGCCATTTTCGTCTTGGCAATCTCTTCCATCTGCGCCACGGTCACCGTGCCCACTTTATCCTTGTTGGGTACCGGCGACCCCTTGGCGATGTTGGCCGCCTTCTTGAGCAGCACTGCCGCGGGCGGGCTTTTCGTGATGAATTCGAACGAGCGATCGTTGTATACCGTGACCACGACCGGGATCATCATTCCGGCCGCTTCCTTCGTCCGCTCGTTAAACTGCTGAACAAATTGGCCCAGGTTGATGCCATACTTGCCCAGGGCCGTACCGACCGGCGGAGCCGGCGTCGCCTGCCCGCCAGGTATTTGAAATTTCGCTCCACCCGTGACTTGCTTAGCCATCTTCACCACCCTGGATTGCTACGCGACCCGCCTTCGCGGCCCAATCGCCCGCGCCGCGGCCGTCGTTGACTTCCGGCTTACAGTGCCTCAATTTGCCAGTATTCCAACTCGACCGGCGTACTACGGCCGAAAATATTGATCAGCACGCTAACGCGGCCACTCGCCTCGTCGATCGTCCCAACTTCCCCCTCGAAGCTCTCGAAATTGCCTTCCTTCACTTTCACCCTGTCGCCGACCGCAAACTTAATGTCAAGCTTCGGGGACTCACTGGTTTCTTCTTCCTCGGTTTGCACGATCCGGGCCACTTCGTGCGGCAACATGGCCGTCGGCTTGCCGGCGGAACCCGTGAAATCGCCCACGCCCGACGTCTCCCGCACCGCGAACCACGTATCGTCGTTGATGTGCATATGGACGACGATATAGCCCGGGTAAAGTTTCCGTTCAACAACCTTCTTCTTGCCCCCCTTGAATTCCGTGACCTTCTCGGTCGGCACGATCACCTGATCAAAAAACCGATCCAACCCTTCGATCCTGATCTTGCGTTCCAGGGCCTCGGCAATCGATCGCTCGCGGTTGCTTTGGACCTTGAGGATGTACCAGTCCAATCGGATCGCTTCCTCGGATTCCTCCTCGGTAACCGCCACGGGCGTCGGCCGCGCTGCCGTTTGGCTGGACGGCTCCGGCTGATCCCCCGCTGCCTGGTTTTCCTCGGAATCCTCATCCGCGGAAATCGCATCCGCCGATTCGCCGCCTTCCGGCGACTGCGCACCTTCCTCTTCTTCGAGCGCCGTGTCATCGCTGCGGTTGCTCACCGCATCGTCCCCGACAGCCCCGTGCGTTTCGTCCGCCAAGCTGTTCGATTCGTCTGCCAACGCGTCGCTCCCTTAGACGGCAACTTTTATCGCAACAAGCGGCCAAGCAATGCTTGCCACATCACATCAAAACCATACAGCATGGCCGCCAAAAAGAAGATCATCAGGATCACCACCAGCGATGCACGAAACAATTCGCTCCGCGATGGCCACGATACCTTGTTCATCTCCCCTTCCACCGAAATCAAAAAGTCGGCGAAGCCAGGCATTTGCACAGCCCGAAAACTGGCCCACAACCCGGTCAGCAGCGCCACCAGCGGCAAAAAATACCGCCACGACGCATTGGCTCCCCGGTAGTATTCGCTCAAGGACCATGCTCCCGTCGCCACGATTACCGCCAACGCGGCAAACGTCACCTGACGGGCAATCCGCCCTTGGCTGCGCTTATACACTCCCAAGCGGAACAACTCTTGGACAAAGGCACCCACGCTGCATCCTTAACTTTCAGCGAATAAAATGGCAGGGGCGGTGGGATTTGAACTCACAACCCCCGGTTTTGGAGACCGGTGCTCTGCCAATTGAGCTACGCCCCTACGCACAACACAGGATAGATCCCAGGCGAGAGGGGGCGCGGTGATCCAACCCTTCCACCTTCCACCTTCCACCTCTATTCCACAACCTTCGTCACTACGCCCGAGCCAACCGTCTTGCCACCCTCGCGAATGGCGAAACGCACGCCCTCGTCCATGGCGATCGGCTTCGACAGTTCGACCACCAGGCGAGCATTGTCGCCGGGCATGCACATCTCGGCGCCGCCCGCCAAGTTCGCCGAACCGGTGACATCGGTTGTCCGGAAGTAAAACTGCGGACGGTAACCGCTGAAAAACGGCGTATGTCGGCCGCCTTCTTCCTTGCTCAGCACGTATACCTCGGCTTCGAATTTGGTGTGGGGCGTGATCGAGCCTGGCTTCGCCAACACCTGGCCACGCTGGATTTCCTCCCGCTTGACGCCACGCAGCAGGCAGCCGACGTTGTCGCCCGCCTGGCCTCGGTCGAGCGTCTTGTTGAACATCTCCACGCCCGTGCAAATCGTTTTCTTCGATTGCGCCTCGAGGCCGATGATCTCCACTTCGTCGCCAACCTTCACCACGCCGCGCTCAATACGACCGGTCGCCACCGTGCCCCGGCCTTCAATCGAGAACACATCCTCGATGGCCATCAAGAACGGCTTGTCGATTTCACGGGTTGGCTCGGGAATGTAGCTGTCGATGGCATCCATCAGTTCGCCAATGCACTTATTGGCTTCCGGATCGCCCGGTTTCTCATACGCCGCCTTGGACGCCCCGCGGATAATCGGAATCTCATCGCCCGGGAAGTCATACTTCGTCAGTAACTCGCGAACTTCCAGTTCCACCAGGTCAAGCAGTTCGGCATCGTCCACCAAATCACACTTGTTCAGGAACACCACGACTCGCGGCACACCCACCTGACGAGCCAGCAGGATGTGCTCGCGCGTCTGCGGCATCGGGCCGTCGGCCGCCGAAACCACCAGGATCGCGCCATCCATCTGGGCGGCGCCCGTAATCATGTTCTTGATGAAGTCGGCGTGGCCCGGACAATCGATGTGGGCGTAATGACGTGCCGCCGTTTCGTACTCGACGTGAGCCACCGCAATGGTAACGGTCTTTGTTTCGTCGCGAACCGTACCACCCTTGGCGATATCGGCGTATGACTTCATTTTGGCCAGACCCTTTGCCGACTGAACCGCGAGAATCGCTCCAGTCAGCGTTGTCTTGCCATGATCGATATGACCGATCGTACCCACGTTGACATGCGGCTTTTTCCGCACAAATGTGTCCTTAGCCATTTTGCTCCCTAACGCTTCTACGAGAAAACTGGAGGTGAAACCAACTAGGTCTATTCAGATCAGGAAAACCACACTACCTGCCA
>JAKEGR010000202.1 GCA_022615465.1 Planctomycetota bacterium
CACGGTGCGTTTGATTACCTCGAAAAGCCGTTCGACGTCGTCAAGCTCGAACGATCGGTCGCGCAAGCCTGCGATCGCCGGCGACTTTACCAGGTGGATGTTCGTGACTCATCGGGTTCGATTGTGAACGAAGCAGCCAGCGCGACTCCGTCCGCGGCGGCACCTCTCATGATCGGTAGTAGCCTGACAATGCAGGAATTGCGACGGCGGATCTCCCAGGTGGCAATGACTGACGAAACCGTCCTGATTTGCGGCGAGAGCGGCACGGGCAAGGAGCTTGTGGCCCAAATGATTCACGCCCAGAGCCGCCGCGCCGGGGGGCCGCTGATCAGCCTGAATTGCCCTGTTCTCTCCGCACAACTGACGGAAAGCGAGTTGTTTGGACACAAGCGTGGTGCTTTTACCGGGGCCGAGGCGGACCGCATTGGCCGGTTTGAGTTGGCTCACGGAGGATCGATCTTGCTCGACGAGGTGACCGAGATCGACCTGGGCCTGCAGGCCAAGCTGCTCCGAGTGCTGCAGGAGCGAACCATCGAGCGTGTTGGCTCAAGCGAAACGATCGCGGTCAACGTCCGCATTCTGGCAACGACAAACCGCAATTTGGCAAGCGAAATTGCCGCGAGCCGGTTTCGCGAAGATCTCTATTACCGACTGGCCGTGGTGCCGATTGTGTTGCCACCACTCCGCGAGCGAGGCGAGGATGTCCTGGAACTCGTCGACTATTTCCTGACACATGCAGCCATTCGATTGAAGCGACCCCAGTATGAAATCGAACCAGCCGCACGTGACCTGCTTGTCAATCATCACTGGCCAGGCAACGTGCGCGAGTTGCAGAACATCATCACTCGGGCGTGTGTGCTCAACCAGGGGCAAACGATTCGGGCCGACGAATTACGCTTCGGGTTAAGTCCCGGCGGCTGCGACCGTCGGAATCAAATTGCCTCGAATGACTCGATTCCTACAGACCGAGCAATTTCGCCGCCCCTTGGGATAACGCTAGAAGAAATGGAACGACGGATGATCGTCGCCACGCTGGATCAATTCGATGGTCACCGAGGAAAAACAGCGGATGCGCTTGGCATTGGCGTCCGTACGCTAAGCGGCAAACTGCGGATGTATGGTTACGCGCCACGGGAAAGGGATTTTGCGAAGGCAGGTTGAAGCACCGATTCGGCAATAATCGCCGCAGGCGTTCGGCAGGATCTGCTGATTGCGGAGCAATCCTGGAGAGAATTGGGTAAACGACGGCAACCACGAGGCTAAGTAAACGTGCGGCCAGTTGCGTGATTTGCGTGATTACTGGCAAGTCGGGCAGTCCAGCCCATACCGCGGCGGATTTACCGGCACGCCGGTTGCAAAGAACCGTTTGAGATGTGCGATGTTTTCATCACTTTTTCAATCATCCACGATCCCTGTGCTTGAGCAGGTGCTTGGCTTCACGGAAGCGAGGCACGGTGTGCTGGCCGGGAATATCGCGAACCTCGATACGCCTGGCTACCACACGCGCGATCTGTCGCCTGCGATGTTCCAGAAGGCACTCAAGGAGGCCATTGCGACTCGGCGTCGCCCGCAACCCTTGGCCTACGAATCGTATGTGGGGTCGGCAGTCGCTCCGTCTGCATCGCGAGCCAGCAACAACCTGGATGCGTTCCGCAAAGTCGAAGAGTCCAAGAAGAGCATCTTGTACCATGATGGCAGCGACGTGGGTCTCGAACAGCAAGTGAATGAGATCACGAAGAACCAACAACAACACAATCTGGCGGTGAGCATTATGACCGCTCAGCTACGTTTACTGCGGGCCGCGATTACGGAACGTGTGGCGTAGACTGAGGCAGGCCCCTTCCACTTCCAAACAGTGACAAGTGGCGGGAAGAGTGATTACAAAGGAGTTCCCCATGTTATCATCGCTCGACGTTAGCACGAGTGGCCTGGTTGCCCAGCGGACTCGTCTCAATGCAATATCGTCGAACATTGCCAACATGTCGACGACGCGTAACGAATACGGCGAGGCGGAGCCGTATCAGCCCCGATACGTGACGTTTCAAACCGACGCGCATCTGGCGACATCAGGCGGCGGCGCGGGCGTAAAGGTTGGAAGCGTCGAGCAATCCACGGAGCCGCCGAAAATGAAATACGAACCGGGCCATCCAGACGCCGACCCAAATGGATTCGTGCGTTACCCGGCCGTTGACATGACGATGGAGTTTGTCGACGCGCTCGAAGCCACGCGGGCCTATGAAGCCAATATTGGCGTCATCGAAGTCACCAAGAACATGACGGAACAAACGCTGAGGATCATTGCCTAGGCCTCGTTGCTGACCGTTCTTTCAAGTTCGCACGCGACAGCTTACGGGGCTGGAAGCCTGCCCCACATGAGTTAACCCATGAACACAATCAACACGCTTCAGATGCCGCAGGCGGTGGCGCTGCCTCCACCGCCGACAGCGAACGGCGCGGCGGCCGGTCCATCGTTCAAAGAGTTGCTGGTCGACTCGATTCAACAGGTGAACACGATGCAGCTCGAAGCCGATCAGGCGGTCGAAACGCTGTTTACCGGCGGCGATGTGAACCCAGCCGAAGTGCTGACTGCCGTTCAGAAGGCTGACCTCGCATTTCGCCTCACCATGCAAATGCGCAATAAGCTGATGGACGTCTACCAAGAAATCAAGGATATCCGGATTTGAACTCAGTTAGGCCGGTTCTTCCGGCCTGACAGAGCGGTACGCATCAACTTGGGGTAACCTGCGAGAGGATCCACGGATGGATTTTGTAAACACGGCGATCGCTCAGGTGAGCGATCTGTTTCGCTCGATGACGCCGGGCGCTCGGATCACGGCCGGGTTGCTGCTGGCTGTCGTCGTTGTGAGCCTAGGCTACTTGTACCAGCAGGGCACAGCCGGGCCAGATGCGTTTCTTTTCGGCGGCCAGCCACTCTCTGACAGCGAACTGAACCAGATCGAGGCGGCCATC
>JAKEGR010000203.1 GCA_022615465.1 Planctomycetota bacterium
CGACCGGCGTAGTAGGCCAGCACTTCGCCGCCCAGGGCACGGTAATCTTCCGCGCCGGGAGAGGTGGCCGCATAGTCGAAGATCGACTGGCCGAAGCTCGGCGCCTCGGCCAGCCGAATGTTGCGTCGAATGCGGGTATCGAACAGCCGCACGGCCCGCCAGGCCGGGTGGCCGCCGCGGCGCGCCTCGCGGAAGAAATCGTCAACGTCGCGGCTGACCTCGGCCGCCAGCTTCGTGCCCGATTCGTACAGGCAGAGCACGACGCCGGCCAGTTGAAGCCGCTCGTTGAGCCGTTCAGACACAAGACCGATCGTCTTGAGCAATTTGCTCAAGCCGTGCAGCGCCAGAAAGTGGGGCTGAAGCGGCAGGAACACATCGTCGACCGCCGACAGCGCGTTGATCGTCAGGATGCCGAGCGACGGCGGGCAGTCGATGAGCACGTAATCGAAATCGTTGGCCACCTCATTGAGTTTGTCGCGCAGAATCACCTCGCGTCCCACGACGCCGGCCAATTCCACCTCGGCCGCGGCCAGGTCGATGTGCGAGGCGGCCACGTGCAGATTCTCGCCTGCCGGCTGCCACAACTCGGCCATTTTTGTTTCGCCGGTCAGCACGTCGTACACCGTCGGCGCCGCGGCGCGCGGATCGAGGCCCAGGTGCAACGACGCATGCGCCTGGGGGTCGATGTCGATCAGCCCGACGCGCTGACCCGATCGCGCCAACGCCGCACTCAGATTCACAGCGGTCGTGGTTTTCCCGACCCCGCCTTTTTGATTGATGATCGCGATCGAACGCATAGTTGGAAACTGGGGGCTGGGGGCTGGGGCTTCGAGACGAATGCGAGCGGCAGATTATAGGGAACCGGTCGGTCGCGTCCAGACGATTGCGCAGCCAGCAATGCTATCGCCAATCATGCTCAGCACGGCTCTCCGTCCGGGAGAATCGGCCTCTTCGCCCCGCATCCAGCCAGCAAAGACCTGGTGCAGGCCGGCGGCAATCGGCTCGCACGAGGCAACGCCGCGGTGGTCCCCATCGCTCAAGTTCGTCTGGCAGCAATCGTCGGTAAACAGAAGGGTCGCCGATGCCGCGGTACCTGTTTGGTGAAACCTGATGGCCCAACGCCAGACGGGGTCTTGGTTCCGCTGCTCTGGCGGCCAAAGGAAACTGCGGTCCTCTAGCAACGCGTTCCGCAGGTGGGTCATGCCGGGGGCGGCCGACACATCGCGCCGCAGAGCGGCCGCGGCCTGTCGATCACCAGCCCCACCGTTCGGCGGAAGTCGCACCAGTTCCACCCGCGGCGCGTCGCGAATCAGCCGAACTGCCTCCGGTCCCCAAAAACGTGCTGCTTGATGTGTCGCCGAATAGCGAAACCACCAACTCGCTCCGGCAGCCAACAGGCCGACGACGACCATTGCCAGAATGAGAAGCTTGCCAGAGTTGCCCATGAGGAATGATCGCCCCCGTGAAGTCGCAAGGAGACGGGTTATAAGCCGGCTGCGACTGTAGTATACTGGCCACCGTTTCCACGGAGTACCGCGTTTCCAGTTCGCTGCCATAATTCACGCATCCTCGCGTACCACGCCATGGCCGACGCCTTTGACCCTTATCGTGAAGCACTCGTCGTCGAGGTCCAAACCGATTGGTCCGAAGAGTATGACGATTGGGAGCCGAGCGAAATCGCCCGCGTCGAGCGGCTGTTGCACGAGCATCCCGAGCAAGCGGCCCATCTCGAATATATCCGAACGCACACCGGGTTTTGCCGAAAGATCGTCGTCACGCCGGAAGACATCCAACGAGTCGCATCGTAAGCAAGGCCGCTTGGCCAATCTCCAGGAACCAGGGAGTCTACCGTGAACACCCAAATCGTCCACGTCAACCTTGGCCCGCGTAGCTACAACATTGAAATAGGCAGCGGCAATCTGGGCGAGGCCGCGCGCCTCTGCCAGGCGGACCAAGACGGCGCCCACGCGATCATCATCACCGATGCCAACGTCGACTCGCTGTATACCGAACCGGTCGCTGAGACGCTGGCCGAGCACGGTTGCGAAGTTGGCATCATGGTCGTCGAAGCGGGCGAATCGAGCAAGTCGTCCGACGTGGCCGACGAGCTGTGGGAGACCATGCTGGAAGACGGCGCGGATCGCAAATCGGTCGTCGTCGCGTTGGGCGGCGGCGTCGTGGGCGATCTGGCTGGCTTCGTCGCCGCCACGTTTGCCCGCGGCCTGCCGTTCGTGCAAATTCCCACCACGCTGCTGGCCCAGGTCGACAGCTCCGTCGGCGGCAAGGTCGGAATCAATCTGCCGGGTGCGAAGAACATGGTCGGCGCGTTCTGGCAGCCGCGCGCCGTTCTCATCGATGTCGACGTGCTCGGCACGCTCCCCGATCGCGAATACCGCGCCGGCCTGGCCGAGGTCGTCAAGTATGGCGTGATTCAGGATGCTGATTTCTTCGCCTACCTCGAAACGAATATCGAGCCAATCAACCGCCGTGATGCGGCCGTCCTGGCCAAAATCGTCCAACGCTGCTGCCGCCTGAAGGCCGACGTCGTCGAACAAGACGAACGCGAAGAGACCGGCCTGCGGGCAATCCTCAACTACGGCCACACATTTGGCCACGCCTTCGAAACGGCCACCGGCTACGAGCAGTTGTTGCACGGCGAAGGGGTCGCCATTGGCATGATGTGCGCCGCCCGCCTGGCCCAACGCATGCGCCGCGTCGACGCCGCGTTCACCGCGCGGCAACGCGACTTGCTCGAAGCGTTCGACCTGCCCGTTGCCGTGCCAGACGTTTCCCACGATGATCTGCTCGACCTCATGTATCACGACAAGAAAGTCGACCGCGGCAAGCTCCGCTTCGTGCTTCCCACGCGATTGGGCCAGGTCGAAGTTGTCGCCGGCGTGTCGACGAACGACATCCTCGCCGCGATGGACGAGGAAGGCTGAGCCAGTGTTTCGGGTCTGGCCGTGGCCGAGCATGCGCTCACGGCAGACATTGATCCGCCGAAATGCTATAATCCAGACATGAGCACGACAACACGCGTTACCGCCGCCGATCTCTTGGAATTGCCGACTGGTTTGGGACAGCGCCATGAACTCGTCGCCGGAGAACTCCGCATGATGTCACCATCCGGCTGGGAACATGGCGAGGTCGTCGGCAATCTACAGACCTTGCTCGGATCGTTCATTCGCCAGCATCGCCTCGGTCGAGTATTCGGAGCAGAAACTGGGTTTCTGCTCAAACGTAATCCAGACACCGTCCGCGCGCCGGATTTTGCCTTTATTGCCAAAGAGCACCTGCCGGCTCAGAAACCGAAGGAAGCGTTTTGGCCCGGTGCGCCCGATCTAGCCGTCGAAGTGCTCTCGCCCGGCGACCGGACGGGTGACGTGGATGAAAAGATTGAAGAATGGCTCGCGGCCGGATGCGCCGCCGTGTGGGTCGTCGATCCCAAGCTGCGAACGGTGACCATCTACCAGTCGCGCACGAACGTTCAGGTGAAAGTGGCCGGCGAGATGCTGCCAGGCGACCCGGTCGTGCCCGGCTTTTCGTGCGCGGTGAATGAATTGTTTGAATAGCAGTCTGCCGCTGCTTTCTTGTGTTCTTTGGCCGTGTTAGACTGGGCAGCCGGGATGGCGCGCCCATGTCTGAAACTTTTTTCACTGACGAGCTTGTCGACAGTGTGCGACTGTCGCTGGTCTCCGGCGTTGGACCGTTGTTGCGCAAAGCGCTGTTGGA
>JAKEGR010000204.1 GCA_022615465.1 Planctomycetota bacterium
ATGCCGGTGAGTTTGGTGTTGAAGTTCCGGACGAGGTGAACGTGAACTTCGCGAAGGCGATGCAGCGGATGCGACGGTTGCGGGCCCGCATCAGTCCTAACGATTCAGCACACCGGTTCCGCGATCTCGGGATTGACGTCTATTTCGGGCAGGCACGTTTTGTCGATTCCAACACCCTCGATGTGGATGGCACGCAACTTACCTTCAAACGCGCCGTGATCGCGACTGGTGCGCGCGCCGCCGCTCCACCGATTCCCGGTTTGAACTCGGTGAACTATCTGACCAACGAAACGCTGTTCTCGCTGACCGAGCTCCCCCGACGACTCGGCGTGATTGGTGCTGGCCCCATCGGATGCGAGATGGCTCAAGCCTTTGCTCAGTTCGGCTCCGAGGTGTTCCTGGTCGAGGCGGAGCACGGCATCCTGCCACGGGAAGACCGGGATGCGACTGAGATCGTGCAACACGCGATGCTGAGAGATGGCGTCAAGCTGCTGTGCTGCGGCAAGAACCTGGCGATCAAGAACGACGGCGGAATCCGGCTAGCGGTCGAGTCGCACGGCACTGGATATGACGAGCCGATCGACAAGCTGTTGGTATCAGTCGGCCGAGCGCCCAATGTCGAGGATCTGAATCTGGAAGCGGCTAGCGTGGAGTACAACAAAAAGGGAGTGGCGGTGAACGAACGCATGCAGACGACAAACCCCATGATCTACGCAGCGGGTGATGTCTGTTCGCCGTATCAGTTCACGCACGCCGCCGATTTCATGGCGCGGATCGTGATTCAGAACGCGCTCTTCAAAGGTCGCAAGAAGTCCACATCGCTGGTCATTCCCTGGTGTACCTACACGACGCCCGAAATTGCCCATGTGGGGATTTACGAAGGCCAAGCCAAAGAAAAGGGGATCGAAGTCGATACGTATGTCCAAAAGTTCCACGACGTAGATCGCGCGATTTTGGATGGCGAGGATAGCGGCTTTGTCAAAGTCCACGTCAAGAAGGGGACCGACAGAATCGTCGGAGCGACCATTGTCGCGGGCCACGCCGGCGACTTGATCTCCGAGATTACGCTGGCGATGACGCACGGCTTGGGGCTGAAGAAGATCGGCAGCACGATCCATCCGTACCCGACCCAGGCTGAGGCGATCCGCAAGCTCGGCGATCAGTTTAATCGCACGCGGCTGACACCGTTCGTCAAATCGCTGTTTCAGCAATGGTTGGCTTGGACGCGGTGAAGGATGTTCTGTGTCTGCATCGCGTGGAACCATCACGGTAAAACACGTACTCCAGACGTTGGTCTCATTCATCAAGGAAAAGCACCGTGACACGACTTCGTGAGCAAACACACGCCTTCGGACGACCGGGCATTGAGCCGCGGTGGACCCGCAGTGATAAAGAAGGCGTGGGGACCGCGTATTCAACGTCGAGCCGCGTGTGGTTTACCATCTCGGCTGGCATCTTGAACGAAGTGTATTATCCGACCATTGATCGGCCGCAGATTCGCGACCTGCAATACCTGATCACCGACGGCGAGTCGTTCTTCCACGACGAGCGCCGCGATACGGATACGACGGTGGAAGAGCTCTCGCACCACGCGTTGGGCTTTCGCATCACCAACGTCGATCGCGAGGGGCGCTACCGCATCATCAAGGAAGTCATCACGGACCCCCATCACGCCTGTGTCCTGATTCACACACGAATGGAAGCCAACAAGAGCGTTACAAGCAAGCTGCGGCTGTTCGCGCTACTGGCACCGCACCTGGAGGTCGGAGGCCGGGGAAATACCGGGAATGTCGCCGAGGTGCCGGGCCGCGAGATCTTGACGGCGCACAAGGGGGCAACGTGGCTAGCGCTCGGCTCATCCATTCCGTTTTCTCGGTGCTCGTGCTGCTATGTGGGCTCGACCGACGGCTGGACGGACCTGCGCGATAACTTCCAAATGGACTGGCAATTTGATTCGGCCGACGACGGAAATATTGCCTTGACGGGCGAATTGGATCTGAGTCGCGGCCATGAATTCACGCTGGGGCTCGCCTTCGGCGATGGTCTACAAAACGCGGTGACCACGCTCTTCGACAGCCTCAGGCTGCCGTTCGCGGAGCATCGCCAGCGATTCATCCAACAGTGGGAGCGAGTTTGCAAACGGGCTCGCCCGCTGGAGAACGCAGCCGGCGACGACGGAAAACTCTATCACCGCAGCCAGAGCTTGCTGCTCGCGCACGAGGATAAGACGTATCCTGGCGCGATGATCGCCTCGATGAGCATCCCGTGGGGCGAGGGGAAAAGCGACGAGGATTTGGGCGGTTACCATTTGGTCTGGACCCGCGACATGGTCAACAGCGCTACCGGTTTGCTGGCCTCACGAAATGTCGATACACCGCTCAGGGCCTTGATCTATCTGGCTTGCGCGCAGCGGCCCGACGGTGGCTTCTATCAGAATTTCTGGCTCAATGGCGATCCGTACTGGCAGGGAATCCAGCTCGACGAGGTGGCGTTCCCGATCCTCCTGGCTTGGCGGCTGCATGAAGCCGGCGGGCTGAAGGACTTCGACCCCTACTCGATGGTGCTGCGAGCTGCTAGTTACCTCATTCGACAAGGGCCGGCGACCCCGCAGGAACGCTGGGAAGAAAACAGCGGCTACTCGCCCTCGACGCTGGCGTCGAATATCGCGGCCCTGACGTGTGCCGCCTGCTTCGC
>JAKEGR010000205.1 GCA_022615465.1 Planctomycetota bacterium
GGCGTGATCCAGTTGACGAGCTTTTTCATGGATATGGATGGCGCGCGGATTGGCATGCAGGATTTCAAGAGCACCACGCGTGACGTGAGTCGCTTGTTGGAAGAGTTCAAAACGCAGAATATCGACGCGGTCGTGATTGACCTCCGCTGGAACGGGGGCGGCTCGTTGACCGAAGCGGTAAACATGACCGGCCTGTTTATCAACGAGGGACCGGTCGTGCAAGTGAAGGGCCCCGATGGACGTTCGCAGCCCTACAAGGATCAGGAGTCGGGAATGGTTTGGGAGGGGCCGCTCGTGGTGATAATCAACAAGTTTAGTGCCAGCGCGAGCGAAATTTTTGCGGGCGCGATCCAGGATTACGGCCGTGGCATCGTGATCGGCGATCATGCCACGCACGGCAAGGGCACGGTGCAACAGCTTTATGATCTGGGAAACGCCCTATTCCGCATTCAGAACAATCCGAATATGGGTGCGCTAAAGCTGACGATCCAGAAGTTCTACCGCCCGGGCGGCGACAGCACGCAGAATCGCGGCGTCGTGTCCGACATCGAGTTGCCATCGATCACATCGCATTTGGAAGGTGTGTCTGAATCGGACCTTGACTTTGCGCTGGCATTTGACCGGGTCGATCCGCTGCCCCACGATCAGTACCACATGGTGGATGCCAATATGCTCCAAGGATTGCGGACGCGTTCCCAGGAGCGTATTGCCAAGGGGGAGTATTTCACTCGGGAAGATCGCCGGATTGCGCGATATATGGAACAAAAGGATCGGAAGACGGTCACTCTTAACAAAGAGAAGTTTCTGGCCGAGCGGGCGGAGTTGAACGCCGACAAGGAGGAGGAAGAGATCTACGAAGGGCTGTCGGATCCTGCTCGCCCCGTGTTTGAACTCGATGGCTATGGCGAGGAATCGCTCGACATTACGCGCGATTATCTCGAGATGCTCGGCAGCAATAAAGTGGCCATCGCACGTCCGGACGGTGCTGGGCGGCCAACTACCAGCTTGACAGGTGAACGTTACACCCAATAAACGGTCGCCAGATACTCCTTGCGTTACGTCAACTCGATGCGTTGGCCGTCGTAGGCAAGAGCCATGCCTGCAGGCAACGCGGCGTTTGTCGCTTCGTGTTCCAGTTCGTGGGACATGTGGGTAAAGTAAGTTTGTCGCGGGGCCAGCTCGCAGGCCACGTCGATTGCTTCTTCCAGGCTGAAGTGCGTGGCGTGTCCGCGCGGTCGCAGCGCGTCGAGCACGAGCACATCGAGTCCCCCAAGCCGCTCGCAGCCTTCGGCCGGTATTGCGTTCACGTCAGTACAATAGGCGACGTTTCCAAAGCGAAAGCCAAGCGATTCGAACCGCCTCCCGTGTTTGAGGCGAATTGGTGTCACCCGGGCGCCGAGAATATCGAACGGCTCAAGGCCAACGCGATGAAACACGAGTTGTGGCACGGCGCCAGTGTGCAAACCAGGCACCGACGCAAAAGCGTAGTCGTACGACTTGCGAATCCGCGCTTCGACCTGCTGTTCGCAATAGAGAGGGACAGGGCCGCCAAGATGGAACTGCATGAGCCGCAAGTCGTCCAGCCCAAATAGATGGTCGGCGTGTTCGTGCGTGTAGAGCACGGCATGAACGATTCCAATATGCTCGCGGAGGAGTTGCTGACGCATGTCGGGCGACGTATCGATGAGCAGGTTCCCGCCCGGAAGCCCAAGGATCGCGCTACAACGCGTGCGGTTGTTGCGTGGGTTTGGACTGCGGCACACGTCGCAGCCACAGCCGATCGCCGGGACGCCGACGCTCGTGCCAGTGCCCAGCAGAATCAACTGGCCACGGATGTCGGTAGTTCGAAGTGGATGGGTCACGGGGTGGTTATCTTGAGAGCGAGGGCAAAGCCCTGGCCGAGCCTATTGGTGGAGAAATTGTGTGGTTTGCGGGGGGGCAGCCTCCTTGGCGCGTTCACATATCCCGAGTCTAGCAATCGATGGAGCCGACCGACACTGCCCCTAATTCCGCTTGACCTGCCGATCGAATCGCAATAAACTTTTTGGCAGAGCCACGTTACGCGCTTTCTGCAACCATCCCTTCCAGTTCCTGGGCAATGGCCGCGCCGCTCAGGCCGCCGCTTTCATTGTACCGCCTGGGACGCGATCCTTCTGGCGGTTTCCGCACGTAGATTCAACATGGAAATTCTGGAACGCATTTGGGAGATTCTCTCCGCCATCGGCAACGGCATCCTCGGCCGATTTGAGCGTGGCGTAACGAGTGTTTTTGGCTCGGCCAACGCTCGGTTTTTGAAGCGGCTGCAACCCAGGGTCGAAGCGATCAATGCCCTTGAGCCAAAGTATCAGGCGATGAGCGACGCGGACCTGTGCGGGCAGACCGCCGAGTTTCGTCGCCGACTGGCCGCGGGGGAGACGCTCGAAGATCTGCTGGTGGAGGCGTTTGCTGTGTGCCGTGAAGCGGGCCGGCGGTTCATCGGCTTGCGGCACTACGACGTGCAACTGCTGGGCGGCATGATCCTGCACGCGGGGAATATCGCCGAGATGGTTACCGGCGAAGGAAAGACGCTAGTCGCCACGCTGCCGGCATATCTCAACGCGCTGGCAGGAAAGGGCGTGCATGTCGTCACGGTGAACGACTACCTGGCCCGGCGCGACATGGAATGGATGGGGCCGCTGCACGTTGGTCTGGGGCTGACGGTCGGCGCGATTCAAAGCGGCATGGGTTCGGCCGAGAGGCAGCAGGCCTATGATTGCGACATCACCTACGGCACGAACAACGAATTTGGCTTTGATTATCTTCGTGACAACATGCGGATTGCCGCCCGCGGCGACGATCGCTATCCGAAGAGCCAGCAGCAGGCGCAGGGGCCGCTTCATTACGCGATTGTCGACGAGGTGGACAACATACTCGTCGACGAAGCGCGCACGCCTCTCATCATTTCAGGCCCTGCCGAGGACGACATCACCAAATATCAGCGGGCTGACAAAGTGGCGCGGCAGTTGCGGCAAGGCGTCCATTTCGAGGTGAAGGAGAAAGAACACTCCGCGAACCTTACCGACGAAGGCGTGCGGGAAGCAGAGCGGCTTGCCGGCGTCGAAAGCTTCTACACGGCGGGTAACATGCAGTGGCCGCACCTCATCGACAATGCCCTCAAGGCCCATCACCTGTACAAGCTCGACGTGAACTACGTGGTTCAAGACGGTGAGGTGGTGATTGTCGACGAGTTCACGGGCCGCCTGATGCCGGGACGGCATTGGAGCGATGGCCTGCACCAGGCGGTCGAAGCCAAAGAGGGCGTGCCGATCAAGGAAGAGAACCAAACGCTGGCCACGATCACGCTGCAGAATTTTTTCAAGCTGTACGACAAGATTTCCGGTATGACCGGCACGGCGCAGACCGAGGCGGGCGAGTTCTGGAAGATCTACAAGCTCGATGTGATCGGCGTTCCCACGAACAAGCCGCTCCGGCGTACGATCCATCCCGACGTGATCTATCGTAGCGAGCGGGAGAAATTCACTGCGATTGCCGACGAAATCGAACGGCTGCATCGCTGGACGACCGTGGAGTTGACGGACGCTAGCATGTTGGTCGGCAGCGTTCGCCGCGACGACGAACAGGCGGTCGAGGTGCAATTGCCTGAGTCGAAACAGACCGAGTTGGTTCCACGCTCGAAGATCAAGTACATTCAGCCACCGGGCCGACCGGTGCTGGTGGGCACGGTGTCGATCGAAAAGAGCGAGCGGCTGTCGGGACAGTTGGACAAGCGGGGCATCCAGCACCAGGTTCTGAACGCCAAGCATCACAAGCGCGAGGCGGAGATCGTGGCTCAGGCAGGCCGCAAGGGGGGGGTCACGATCGCCACGAACATGGCCGGCCGCGGTACCGACATTGTCTTGGGCGGCAATCCTGAGACGATGGCCTGGGCGCAGCTTCAAGACAAATACCTGACGCGTCTCGATGTACCTCAGGATGAGTGGAATGCGATTGTCAAGGAAATCGAACAGCGGGAAGGAATGAAGGCCGAGGGGGAAGAGGTGAAGCAACTTGGCGGCCTGCACATTATTGGAACGGAACGGCACGAAGCACGCCGTATCGACCTACAGCTTCGCGGTCGCTGCGGGCGGCAAGGCGATCCGGGCAGCAGCCGGTTTTACCTCTCGCTGGAAGACGATTTGATGCGCATTTTCGCCGGCGAGTGGGTGAAGAATCTGCTCACGCGGATGGGCATGCAGGAGGGGGAGGCAATCGAGAGCCGGATGGTCTCGCGTCGCATCGAAGGCGCCCAAAAGAAGGTGGAGGAACGAAACTTCGAAATCCGCAAGAATCTGCTTGAATACGATGAAGTGATGGACGAGCAGCGAAAGCGCGTCTATCGCTACCGTCAGCGGATTCTGGATGGCGCCAACTGCCGCGATCTGATTACCGACATGATTGGTCAACAGGTCGACGAGCATTTCGCCCTGTATCTCGATCCGCAGTATGGTGTCGAGACGTTTGCGGCCGCCGCGGGAAACTTGCTCCACGTACAGCTCGCTGCGAAGGACTTCCGCAACTGCGATTGTGCGGCGGCGGAGCGGCTGGCGGTCGATGAAGCGAGCCGGATGGCCGAATCGCAGGTGCTCGACGTGATCGAAGAAAACCTGCCGGAGGATGAAGAGCAAAGCGAGTGGAATTGGGACGCGCTGGCTAAGTCGCTCAACACGCGGTGGGACCTCAATCTGCGGGACCGCGACTTGAAGAAGACGGGCCGCGACAATTTGGGCGAAGAACTCATCAAGCTGGCGAATGAATCGCTCGCCCGGGTCGATCTTTCGGCCTGCGCGCGCTACCTCGATCCGGACTTTGGTGTACGGACTGCGTGTGCATGGCTGCACGATAAATTTAGTGTCGAGATTGCGGCGGATGAGGCAATCGACCTGGAACCGGCGAAGTTCCAGGAGATTGCACACGAGAAGGCAATCGCGGCCTACGACCAGCGCGAATCGGCATATCCGGTTCTGGCCGGCCTGTATCGCTTTTCTGCCCGCGGGGCCGCTGGACAGAAACATGGCTTTCAGCGCGAGGATTTGGTTGAATGGGCCAACCGACGGTTCGACGCGGCGTTGAGTCTCGATGACCTCAAGAACAAACAGCGAGATGAGATTTATCAGCTGCTGGTGGAGCATAGCCAGCGGCAGCACGAGCGTGCGAACCAGGTGGCGGCCGAGGCCCACGATCGCGTCAGGCAGCTTTTTGCCGAAGGGCATGGCTCGAACGCGGCGGTTGGCGCCGTAACTGGCCACAACGGTCAGCTTGACGACCTTACGAACTGGCTCAAGCAGACGTGCGACGCGGAGATAACGAGCAACGACCTGGCCCAGCTCGGCCGGGAAGAGGCGTGGCGCAAGGTATCGCAAGTCATTGAGGATCGCTTTCGACCCGAGATGCGGCGCATGGAGCGGGCGCTGCTGTTGCAAATTCTCGACAGTGCGTGGAAAGAGCACTTGCTGGCGATGGACCATCTGCGGGCGAGCGTTGGCTTGCGTGGATATGCTCAGGTCGACCCCAAGGTTGAGTACAAGCGCGAAGGCATGGCGCTCTTCGATCGCATGTGGGTTTCCGTTGGCAGCTATGTGACCGATTTGATCTTCCGGATGGAGCAGCTTGACGAAGGCTTTGTCGGCAGCACCTGGGTCGAGACCGCGGCAATCAAGGAGGAAGCACCCGCGACAAGCGAAATCGCAAGGCAACAGCAGGCGGCGATTGCCGGCACCGAAGCCGACAAGAAACTCGAACCAATTCGCAATCGCGGGGA
>JAKEGR010000206.1 GCA_022615465.1 Planctomycetota bacterium
CTAGCCGGCGGGTGACAAGGGATAAGCGGAAATGGCGCAATGCTGCCGATGCGAGGCGGGTCAAGCCCACGGACCCGATTCGCTGACAGCAACCGGCGCATCCTGTGTACCGGCGTGGCCTTTCGCCAGGACACGACGACGCTGCTGCGGAAAGAACGCAGTGAATGGCCCGCGACTATTGCTGAGTACTCGGCTGCGTTTGCTGCGGCGCGAGTTGCATGGCCTTCTGCTGATATTCGTTCGCCAGTTCTGTTCGTCCAAGGGCCATCATCACGTTGGCCATGCGACGGTAAGCTCCCTGGTGTTTGTCGTCAAACTCGATTGCATTGGCGAATGAACTCGACGCCTTTTCATAATCCTGAAGTTGCTGGTAGGCCACGCCACGTTGGAAATAATTGTCGGCCTTGGTTGGCTCTAGCCGGATTGCCTCATTGAAATCGTCGATCGCTTTTTCGTATTCGCCCAGCATCATGTACGCCAGTCCCCGATTGAAGTAGGCCGGCTCGTAACGGTTGCTTGCCGCCAACGCGTCGCCATAGGCCCGCACGGCTTCGTGATAATCACCGAGCTTGGCATGCATGAAACCTTCCCACATGTTGGCTCGCGGATCATCAAAGGTGATATTCGCGGCTTGAGCGAAATCGGCAATCGCCATTTTCGTTTCGTCGATGTTGTGGAAGGAAATACCGCGGCGAAAATAGGCTTCCCCCAATTCTGGATTCAAGTTGATTGCCTCCGAGAAAGATCGGATCGCCTTGCCAAACTCGCCCAACATCCGCTCGGCAACGCCGCGGCTGGTAAGAGCCGCCGCCCGAACGCCGGCAGTCGCCGGCGACTGTTCATCAAGCTCGGCGAGCAAGTGCTCGCAGTCGTCGAGCGACTTCTGATAGGCCGCTCGCTTGGTTGATTCATCCTTGGCCGCTTTGCCCAATTCGACGTACACCGATGCCCGCATCAAGTAACCCTGTACAAATGGCTGGTCTTCCTCCCCCGGTTTGGGCTTGAAGTGTTCGATCGCCCTGGTAATCGCATCGGCCGCTTCCTGGTACTTCTCGTCGCGCAGATTAGCCACGCCGAGGACGACGTAGGCCTCATAATCCTCCGGGTTAAGTGCAATCGCCCGTTGCAAATCGGGGAGGGCCTTCTCCGTTTGGGACATGCCCACGTAGGCCGAGCCACGCTGCCGAAATGCTTCCGCGAATTCGGGCTGCGCATCGATCACGCGGGTGAGTGGACCAATCGCTTGCTGGTAACCGCCCAGCAACGCAAACGACTTACCCAATCCGAACAACGCTGGCAGGTTGCCGCGATCGAGCGATACCGCCTTTTCAAAATCCGGTAGCGCTTCGCTCGTCGCACCCATTTCCAAGAGCATTTCACCCCGGGCGATGAGGGCCGGCAGATAGTCTGGGTTAAGATCCAGCGCTCGCGTGAATTCCTGTTGGGCTGCTTCGAAGTCCCCCATGCCGGCCAGCGCCCGGCCGCGCCCCGTGAAGGGAATCGGCAAAAACTGCTGCGTATCGAGCTGTTGCGAAAAACCCTCCGCGAGCCGGGTGAAAATTTGAAGTGCCTTGGCAAAGTCTTGTTGTTGCAAAGCCTCATCGCCTTGCTTAATAAGTGTCTGCGCATCGACCTGCTCGGCGGGCTGCTCGCCGCTCGTTCCCTCGGCCGGTTGTTCTGGTGTTGGCGCAACCTGTGCGGCCCCAGAACGCCCCCACGCAAACATTGTGAGAACGGCCATCACGAACAGAACAAACCATCGACAAACCAGTTTGGTCGGCGGAAGCATGACAAACATCCTCGGGGAAGTAGCCCAAAACGAAGGGAACCGGAACCAGTGCGGGTTATCAGCCAGGAACGGCGACAATTTCCGCGGGAAAACTGCTTACTCTAAAGTACCACAGCCGCCGCAACGCACGACTTGTGTGTCATGAAGGCTGCCAGAAATTGTACGCTTCGGCGGATGTTCGAGAAGGAACAACCCGCTGACTTGCTGGGGCTGCAACGCAGGCTTAGACCGGACAACACGACACGCACTGCGGCCGACAGTTGGCTTATACCGATTACGCCAGTTGCGAGGCACGTCGAGCGTTCACCGGCTGCCTCGGCTCCGCGGCCCTTGCCCCACATGCCCGATAGGCTGCTGAATCGACGAGATACGGCGTTTAACGAATCTCCAACTCAAATGGCATTACGAAGGCCGCGGGCTGATCGAAGACTGCCCGAAGACGATAAGCCCGACGAGCCACATCGACGAGTTCCGGCGCGAGTTCCTCGAAGCTGTCTAGATTGCCGCCCATGCGGACCTCTTCTTCCGCTCCGAGGTCGCCAAACAGGGTCTCAAAGAAGTTCATAGGCTCGGGAAGCGTTTCGATGCGGACTTGCTCATCCTTGTCGATGCCGGCGAGCTTCTTGGCCTCGTTGATCGCGTCGTGCAGCGTGCCAAGCTCGTCGATCAGGCCATTGTCCTTCGCTTGACGACCGGAGTAGATTCGACCACCGGCCAGCTTCTCCAGGTTGTCGAGCGGCATGTTCCGGCCTTGGGCGGCTTTGCTAGTGAACTGGCGATACATATCCTGCATCATTTCTTTAACGGCTGCCTGTTGCGAGTCCGTGAATTTTCCGCTGGAGGAAAAAAGACCGCTGTTCTTGCCACGCTCGATGGTCTCGGTTGTAATGCCGAGTTTGTCGTAAAGGCCGCGGAGGGCCAGCTTGCCTCCCACCACGCCGATCGAGCCGGTAACTGTCGCTGGCGCGGCATAGATTCTGTCTGCCCCCATGGCGATATAGTACCCGCCACTGGCCGCTACATCGCCCATGCTGGCAACGATCGGCTTTTCGATCACCTGGGTTTCATGCCAGATGAGATCGCTCGCCAAGGCTGAACCGCCTGGGCTGTCGATCCGCAGCACGATGGCTGCCACGTCGTCGTCGTCACTTGCTTCACGAAGCGATTCGACGATTGTCGTCGAGCCCATCACCTGGCCGCCAAAGGGATCGCTTTCGCTTTTTCCGGTCATGATCGGGCCTACAGCGTACACGATGGCAATCTTCTTTCCGTTGGCATTGCGCGAGTCGCTGTCAGTGCCCATCATTGCCCGCATTAACTTGAAGAAACCCATTGGACCAGAGAAATCCGTATCAACCTTCTCTTGCCCATAGTTCTTGACGTAGATCAGCGGATCTGCCTGATAGACTTCCGCCAGTTCCTTGCGAAGCGTGTCCGGGTAGGCGACCCGGTCAATCAATCCCAATTCCTTGGCACGCGTGGCCGTGATCAGACCTTCGTCGATGATCTCCTTGGCTTGGGCGATCGACAATGGTCGGCTCTTGACGAGCGTCGTCACCATGTCGTCGTAGAGGCTATCGATCAGCGAGTTCATGTTTTCGCGGACTGGTTCGCTGAACTTATCGCGAGTCAGCGGCTCAGCGGCGCCCTTATAAGGCCCGATGTGGATGAAATCCGCCTCGATGCCGATCTTGTTGAGCAAGCCCTTGAAAAAAGTCGCTTCGGCATGCATGCCCGGGAGTACCAGGGTTCCGGTTTCCGGCATCACGATCTCGTCGCAAGCGCATGCGATGAGATAGTCGGTCGGCATGGCCGATTCCACCTGGGCGTAAACCTTCTTGCCTGACTCGCGAAACCGCATAATGGCGGCACGCAGTTCCTCGACTTTGCCGCGGCCGATATCGGGATTTCGAATATCGAGAACCATGCCGCCGATCGTTTTGTCCCGCGAGGCACGATCGAGCCGACCGACCAACTCGCGAAGATCAAGCTGGGTTTCACCGAACGGACCAACCTGCCCCGCCGACTCCATCAAGGACTCTTTTACGGTTAGCATCGCCAGGCGAACCTTCTTGCGTTCTGGCTGTTCCGGCTTGTCACCAGTGGCCGAGACAGTCGCGGTTTCGCCGGTTGCCGGTACCTTGCCATTCGAGTCGGCCGGCTTCTGAGCCGGGGCTCCCGCGTCGTCGGCCTTGGTGATGGATGAGTTTTCGTCCGCTGTCTCGTCCTTTGCTTGCTGCGAGGTTTCGGTGCTGGCCGTCGCTGACGCCTCGTCGGCAGGGGCGGAGGCAGGCCAACCTACGGACGCCCATGCAGCAAGCATGACTATCCACCATTTGGATCGTTGAAGGGGGGAAAAGGAATGCGTGCTAGTCATGGTGGCATCTCCGTCTTGCTGGATCGTGAACTTGGTGCCCAAACGGCCACACTACGGCGGTACGCTGTCATTCCGGTGCAGCGTCCAAAATGAGGGGACGTGGGGCCAACCCAGCTATTCTAGCGTTTTTTCCTGACGGCAGTCAGGGCGGCGGCGGCCTTCGAGGAATCCCTCTGGCTGCCATCTGGGCTGTTTGCTAGGCTCCGGCCTCTCGGCACGGGAAAGTTGCGGTATCTGGCTATTTCGGGCCTGGGATATTTTCACAATTCTGCGGTGAATGGAGGTGCGCACCATGCGGATCGGGCGCAGCCGTTGTGGCGGTTTTTTTATGTTGCTGACATGGTTTACGGCCATTACGAGCACTCAAGCTCAGTTGTGGAAGCAATTTGTGCCGACCGCACGCGAACAGCCTGTTGTTTCCGAGGATCTGTCGCTTTCCGAGGATAGCGGCCCTTGGCTGGTGATGGCCTCGTCGTTTTCCGGCAACGGAGCGGAAACGCAGGCCCGCGAACTGGCCATGGAACTTCGACAGCGGCACGGTCTACCGGCGTATCTCCATGACATGTCGTTCAACTACACGGAAGAAAAGCCTGGGCGGGGTCTCGATCAGTACGGTGCTCCGATTCGCCGGCGCTACCAGCGAGAGGGCGTGCATGAGTATGCTGTGCTCGTGGGCAACTTTTCAACAGTCGACGACCCAGAAGCCCAGCAGTTGCTCGAGCAAATCAAGACGATGCAGCCCGACGCCCTCAAGGCAGGAGCGGAGCACAACGCGCAGAGTCTAGCGCAAGTGCGCGAATGGCAAAACCAGTTGCTTGAAAAGCTCGGTAAGAGCCGTGATCGGGGGCCTATGGCTCGGGCGTTCATGATCCGCAATCCCCTGCTTCCCCGCGAGTTCTTTGTACCGAGGGGTATCGATAAGTTCGTGGAGAAAATGAACGACGGCGTCGAGCACAGTCTGCTCGACTGTCCGGGGAAGTACACCGTCAAAGTGGCGACGTTCAGTGGCAGGTCGCTGTTGCAGGCCAGTGCGGCGGAGGACAAGGAATCAAGCTCGCGTTGGAGTTGGCGGCGGGAACAAGACAATCCATTAGTGGAGGCGGCCGAAAAAGCCCACCTGCTTTGCGAGGAATTACGCGTGCATGGTTGGGAAGCCTATGAATTTCACGATCGCACGGAAAGCATCGTGACAATCGGTTCGTTCGAACAGGTGTCCCAGCGATCCACGGATGGCCGCGATATGGCGATACCGCAGGTACAGAGGATCATCGAGACCTTTGGCGCGGCCTACGATACACCCGCAGATCCTCTCAGCGGGATTGGCAACGACCCGACAACCCAGCAGCTCGTAAAGCAGCAAGAGCAGCAGTTCAATCTCAAGTTAAACAACCAACAGGCTCAGGTCGTCCAGGGGATGAATCCCAAGCACGTGAAGCTATTCGATGGAAGCGGCAAGCGTCGTCGTGTTGCGAAGATTATTCCCATGGACATCCATCCGCACGCGATGGAAGTACCCGCGCGGTCGATCTCAGGCACCTACGCCGGCTAGCAGCCTATCAGTCTTCCGATGTCTTCGACCCTCGATCGCGATCTCGTTATCGGCACTCATAATCGCCAGAAAGGAGCGGAACTGGCCGACATGC
>JAKEGR010000023.1 GCA_022615465.1 Planctomycetota bacterium
ACCTCCAACGAGGCGATTATGACAAGGTGGCCAGCGCTGCGGAGCAACTGCTGCAACGCTGCCCCACATTCGCTCCGGCTTTGAACAACCGAAGCGAAGCGTGGTTCCGACTAGGCCGGATCGATTTGGCGATCGCCGACGTGCGGCGCGTGCTCGAATTCGATGCCAATAACTTTCATGCCCTGTCGAATCTGGCCCGATACTTGTTTCTTGCGGGAAGGTCTGAGGAGGCCGTCGAAACCGCACGGCGTCTAACGGATTGCAAGTCGACAAGTCCCGATCTCTACGTCAAGCAGGCGGAGGCTCTTGTTTTTCTGGCCGATTGGCCATGCGTACTCAATGCCCTGCATCAGGCCGAATCCCGTGACGATTTAGCTCATGGTGCCGATGGCGGTCTCTTGTATCACCTGGCCGGCGTGGCAGCCGCCGAGTTGGGGCAGCTCGATGTTGCCCGCAAGCACTGGAAACGTGCTGTCAAGCTGGGGCTCGTCTCCTCTTGGGCCAAGCACAACCTGGATGATCTGCGTTTGCCTATTGGCGAACAGAACGGCCCGTGGGCTTATCCGATAGACTACTGGATTCCGCGGCCCGTGTTTGACCGATTGATCGCCGGCATGGAGCAGGCCGGCCCCAAAGCCAAGGACGCCGATGTCCGTCGCCGCGTGCGAAGGTTTTTGGGGCAGCACCCGTATATAGAGCGGATTCTGCCGCACCTTCTCGAACTCGGCGATCCGATTGCCAAGGAGTTCGTCGTGCGACTGGCCTCACTGGCGGAGACTCCATCCTTTTTTGCGGCCCTCCGTGATTTCGCGTTCGGGCGGCGGGGACCGGATCGCCTGCGCCATCAGGCCGCCATGGTACTTGTGGAGGCAGGGCAACTCGCGTCCGGCAGACAGCGGTTGTGGTGCGAAGGGGAATTGCGAGAGTTGGCTCTCATGAGGTATGAGATTACGCCAGAACCTCTCCACGCCCTGCCAAAGGAAATCGAGCGACTAGCCCAGAAAGCCCGCGATGCCATCCGCAGCCAAGATGGCGAGCTGGCCGAATCCTTGCTGGTCGAGGCAATGCAGCAGCGGCCCGATGACCCTTCGCTCCAATATAATCGCGCCGTCGCCATCCTGTTACAGGGACGCGAGAAAGAAGCGATGTCTCTCGTGCGAGATATCCACGCGAGGTATCCAGACTACTTGTTTGCCCGGGTGCGGCTTGCGGAAGACGCGGTTAAACGCCGCGACTTTGACGCCGCTCGGTCGCTGCTCGACCCGCTGATGGAGCGCAACCGCTTCCACCAGAGCGAATTTGCCGCCATGTGCAATGCCAATATCGAGTTACTCGCAGCTAGGGGAGATAAAGATGGTGCTCGCATTTGGTTTGATATGTGGCAACGAACGGATTCCAATGACCCACGGGCTAAGCAGTGGAACAGCCGTCTCGATAAGCGTGGATTCCTGGGCCGGTTTTTCGCGGAGTAGCGACGCAACTTACGGGACATCCGGGCCGTAGTTCATCCGGATGGCAAGTCGAAGTTAGTCTTTAGCGAACCACCGGCAAGCCCGCCGCCTCCTTCAGGAGGTGGTTTCTTAGTGAAGGGAGAACAGCCTTGGAACAAAAAACACACGAAAAGCAAGAGGTAACGACTGACAAGCAGGCCGCTGGCGGCTTGGCGGATGTCGTGGCGTGTCAGTCGGAAATCTGTTGGATCGACGGCACGGCGGGCCGACTTGTCTATCGGGGCTACGATGCCCTCGAACTGGCCGAAAAAAGCACCTTCGAGGAGGTGGCCTACCTGCTCTGGTACGGATGTCTGCCAAGAAAGACCGAATTCAAGGCATTTCTCGATGGCTTCACCGGTTCCATGGCCCTGCCCGGGGAAACCACCATGATCCTACGCATGTTTCCCAAGGCGGCCACTCCCATGGAGGTTCTGCGGACTGCGGTCTCCTCGCTCGGACACTGGGATCCGGACAGCGGCAACACCGGCTTGGATGCCTGCCTGCGTAAGGCGCAACGCCTCACCTTGCGGATACCGCTGCTTGTTGCGGCCCACCAGCGCCTGCGAGAAGGAATGGAGCCGATCAAGCCGGTCTCGGGAAAAAGCATTGCCTACAATTTCCTTTACACGCTGCACGGCAAGGAGCCTTCGCCGGAGGTGGAGCGGGCTTTTGACATCGCGCTCATTCTGCATGCCGACCACGAGTTGAATGCCTCGACTTTTGCCGCTCGGGTCACGGCTGCCACCATGTCGGACATCTACTCCTCAGTGACCAGTGCCATCGGTGCCCTGAAAGGCCCCCTGCACGGTGGCGCCAATGCCGAGGTCATGGGCATCCTGGAAGAGATCGGTTCCGTGGACAAGGCTGAAAAGTGGGTGCTGGCTCGACTGGCTGAGAAAAAGAAGATCTCAGGTTTCGGGCATCGGGTCTACCGCTGTGAAGACCCCCGGGTGCGGATCTTACGCGACCATGCGGAGATTATCGCTCGGCAGCAAGGCCATCTCCGGCTCTATGAAATTACTCGAGAGATTGAAAAGACCATGCTTCAGCATACCAAGGTGTTTCCCAACGTGGACCTCTATACGGCCTCCCTCTATCATGCCATGGGCATCCCGGTGGAGCTATTTACTCCTATCTTTGCCGTTAGCCGGATTGTGGGCTGGACCTCGCATATCCTTGAACAGTGGAGCAATAACCGCTTGATCCGTCCGCGGGCCGAATATGTCGGGCCTATGGATTTGAAGTATGTCCCGATCAAGAAGCGGTGATTTTCGGCACAGGGACGCGTTGCTCTCTGCCTACAGGCTATCGGAGACGCTTGCCGGTACCGCTAGAGTGGAACCGTGCCCCTTTGGAAGTAAGGGGACCGTGTGCAACCGAAGTGCGTTTCCCAGGACCGATAGGGAGCTGCAACTCATCGCGGCGGCCGCAATCATCGGGTTGAGCAATGCGGTTTTTCCGAGGACGGGAACCAACACGCCCGCTGCCACGGGTACGCCGAGCGCATTGTAGAGGAAGGCGAAAAACAGATTCTGACGAATGTTCCGCATGGTCTTGCGGCTGAGTTGAACCGCCTTGACGATGCCGCGCAAGTCGCCTTTCACGAGCGTAACGTCGGCACTCTCGATCGCGATGTCGGTGCCCGTGCCCATCGCAATGCCGACATTCGCCGCCGCGAGCGCTGGGGCGTCGTTGATCCCGTCACCGGCCATTGCCACCGTGCGACCTGCTTGGAGCAAGGCTTGAACGCGGTTGTGCTTTTCCCGAGGACTGACGCCGGCCTCGATCTCGTCGATGCCCAACTGTTCCGCGACGGCCCTGGCGGTGCGTTCGTCGTCTCCCGTAAGCATAATGACTCTCAGCCCAAGGTTGTGCAGGGTGTTGATGGCATCCGGGGTCGTCGTCTTGATCGGGTCCGCCACGGCGATCAGTCCAGCCAGGCGGCCGTCAATTGCAACACCTAATAGCGTGCGACCGTCTCGCTGCAACTGCTCGGCCTTGTCCGCCAGTGCATCGACATTGCTTATGTTCCGTTCTCGAAGCAACTTTTTTGCGCCAATGACAACCTGCTTGCCTTCGATTCTCCCCAAGACGCCACCGCCGGTGACTGACTCAAAACCGGCTACAGCTGCGAAACGCATCCCCCGTTCTCTGGCTGCGTTCACAATGGCCCGGCCAAGTGGGTGCTCACTGTTCTGTTCCACGGCAGCCGCCAGCCGCAATACCTCGGTTTCCGAGAATGATCCGACCGAGAGGCATTCGGTTAAGCGTGGCCGGCCTTCGGTCAGCGTACCGGTTTTGTCGACGACAAGCGTGTCGACTTTCTCCAAGGTTTCAAGCACCTCGGCGTTTCTGATGAGCACTCCTTCCTTTGCGCCACGACCAACTCCAACCATGATGGACATGGGCGTTGCCAATCCAAGCGCGCAGGGGCAAGCGATGATGAGCACCGCGACCGCATTGACGAGGGCGTAGGCCAAACGCGGCTCCTCGGGCGAGAAGAACGCCCACACAACAAACGTCACGATCGCAATCAGCACAACGGCGGGAACGAACCAGCCGGCGACTACGTCCGCCAATCGTTGGATCGGAGCGCGGCTGCGCTGCGCGGCGGCCACCATTTGCACGATTTGCGCCAGCACCGTATCGGCGCCGACGCGGCTAGCGCGCATTTGAAACGCGCCGGTTTGATTCACGGTGCCGCCGATCACCGTGTCGCCAGCTTGTTTCATCGACGGAACAGGCTCGCCAGTGATCATGGACTCATCCACCGAGCTTCGGCCTGACACGATTTCGCCGTCCGCCGGGATTTTCTCGCCCGGTACTACCTTCAGCAGGTCTCCCTTCCGCACGTTGGCCAGCGGCACCGTGGTTTCTTCGCCGTCATGGATGAGACGCGCTGTCGGTGGTGCGAGAGAGAGCAGCTCGCGGATCGCGCTGGAAGTCCGCCGTCGGGCACCAATTTCCAGGACTTGTCCGAGCAGTACGAGGGCCACAATGACGACCGCGGCCTCAAAGTACACTTCCGCATGCCCATGCTTGCGGAAGGCGTCGGGGATGGAGTCGGGAAACAGGACGGCGACTACGCTGTAAACAAAAGCCGCGCCAACGCCTAACGAGATGAGCGCGAACATATTGAGGTTCCACGTGATGATGGACCGCCAACCGCGGGTCAGCAACGGCCAGCCTGCCCAGGCTACTACCGGCGTGGCCAGGGCCAACTGGAGCCACCGCGAATCGCGACCGGAAATCCAGGCATCGAGCGGCACGCCGAGCATCGGCAGCATGGCAAGCAGCACGACCGGCAGACCGAACATCACGGCCAGCCAGAATCGCCGTGTCATGTTGCTCTGTTCGCCGTTGTCTTCTTCCGCCAGGTGAATGGCCTGCCGTTCGAGCGCCATGCCGCACTTGGGACAACTCCCTGGCCGATCGCTCTCGACGCCAGGACACATCGGGCAGAAGTAGGCCCCCGGTTCGGAATGCGTTGCGAAAGCAGATCGAGGAATGCCAAGCCGGACCAGCTCGCCGTGTTGGTTCTCTCCACAACAAGGGTGGCTGCCGATGGTTGCCGCGGCTGTCTGGTCGGCATCTGCCGACTGGGGATAGCCAGCAGGCAACGCCCGACTGGCCACGAACTTCTGCCGGCAGGAAACACAGCAGAAGTAGAAAGTCTGTCCGTCGAGTTCCGCCAGTAGCCCGGTTGATTCGTCGACGGTCATTCCGCAAATTGGATCGATGGCCACAATCTCACCATGTCGCTTCTCGGCCCGTTGCCGTGTTCGTCAAGCAGTTCGTGGAATCCTGGGCAGATAGTGCATTGCCTGGCTCCCAGCCGAATTACGCCTGCAATGCCATCAGGTCATTGCCACGCAACGGCCGCGGATCAAGCCCCTCGTTTTTGCCATTGCTTACAGAAGAACATGTTTCCAAAGACCCTATCTTGCCTGTCCCAGGACCAATATCTACGGTGTAGGGTCGAAATCAGCTACCCCTCTTTTGAGGATGACTGTTTCCATGTTCCCCTTGTGATTTTCCCCAATCCATCTGGCGGCAAATGCCGGGAAGCTGCTAGATTCCGCAGCCTTTACTACCGACACGTGGACTTCGAACGCGTCACCTGTAGAAGAAAGCTTGCCGCAACGGATGGTGTGGCAAACTCGTGCGATATGGATCGTTCGGCACGAAGGAGAAGAGCATGGAAGCTCGGTTTGGTCGGGTCGTCCCCGCAATGACCCTGTTGGCTATACTGGTGCAACTCAGCGTCGAGTTGTCTCTCACTCACGCCGCCGGCCGCAAGACGGCCAATTTCGAGGTCTCCGCGCCGACGCCACAACTCGCGCAAGAGATCGGCGATGCGGCCGAGGCTTGGCGCAAACAACTCGCCATCGAGTGGCTTGGTCGGGAACTGCCACCGTGGTCGAAATCCTGCCCGATTCATGCCCGCGTCGCCCCAAAGTTAGGTGCCGGCGGCGCGACGAGTTTTATCTTTGATCACGGCGAAGTCTTTGGCTGGAAGATGAACATCCAAGGCTCTCGCGAGCGGATTCTCGACTCGGTGTTGCCGCACGAAATCACCCACACGATCTTCGCATCCCATTTTCGCCAGCCACTACCTCGTTGGGCCGACGAGGGTGCTTGCACGACGGTCGAGCATCGCAGTGAAATCGTCAAGCAAGAACGGATGCTGATCGACTTCCTCAAGACGGGCCGCGGCATTCCCTTCAGCCAGATGTTCGCCATGAAAGAATATCCGAACGACGTGATGCCCCTGTATTCCCAGGGCCATTCGTTAGCCCAGTGGCTCATCGAAGGCCATGGCCGCACCGCCTACTTGGAGTTCCTCGCCGACGGCATGCAGGATGAGAACTGGCCACGGGCCGTGCAACGCCGCTATGGATTCGAGAATCTGTACGCGATGCAAAACGCATGGCTCGATTGGGTGAAGCAAGGTCGCCCGCGGCTGGCTCCCGACGTGTTGCCAGCGGGTCAACTCGCATCGAATACGCAACCGGGGATCCCTGGAACGGTGGACCCGGCCTCGCAAGCAATCTACCGTGGCCAAAGCCCCGATGACATCACACCCATTAAGGCGGTGCCTGTCTCGCAGCCTTCGGTCGTCGCAGGGGGACCGGAGCAATCGATTTATGCCACCGTGGCCGCGCGCGCGGAGCAGCAGCGAGCCGCAAGCAAGCGTCCAGCCGCCTCGATTTCCGCGGCGACTTCCGGCACGAGCGTCTACGATGCCTCGATCAACACCGGCGTCTTGCGAAGGTGAATTCAGCGGATACTCCCGGTATCCCCCCACCGCTTCGCGATGTGCGGCTTGGACAAACGGGGCTGCCCAGTTGGAACGTGATTCCAGCTACTCGGCTCGGCGGACACCGCCGCAAAGCGGTGGTCGGCCTCGCCCCCCCAAGCCCCGTATCTTCTCGATTAGCCGATCGCGAATAAGTGCCGCGTGATGTGGTAGAAAACGGGTGCAGCAAAG
>JAKEGR010000207.1 GCA_022615465.1 Planctomycetota bacterium
CGGTCCAACAGCGCTACGAGGGCACGTCGTGCTGGGAGTTTCTCCGCGAGGTGAAGCAGCACGCCGGCGAGCGGGTTGTGCTGGGGAGCGGCGACTTATTTACCGCCCAGGCGTGCCTCGACATGCTCCGCACCACGGGCGTCGATGGCGTCAGCGTGGCCCGCGGCGCAATTGGCAATCCCTGGATTTTCTCCCAGGCCCGTACGCTCGCCGCCGGCGGGCCGCTGCCCGATCCGCCCACGCTCCACGAACAGCGCGAGGTGATTAGCGAACATTACCGTCTCGCGGAAGAACTCTACGGTGCCGACCGATGCCTGCCCGACATGCGGAAGTTTGCGATCAAATACGCGCAGCTTCACCCGCGGCATGAGGAAGTGCGGGCGGATTTCTGCGGCGTGCGTCAGCCGGGCGCGTGGCGCGGCGTGCTGGAAAAGTGGTATGCGACCGACGGTGCGGGCGCCGATCCGGCCGAGTCGGGGGGATTGGCCGAAAAATGGACCTGCCCCCTTCCCGCCGACCTTCCCGCCGACCGATAATAGGAACCTGCCCCTTCGCCTTGGCCGTTCTCCATCTCCAGCCCCCTCTAGCCCCCACGCTGCCATGTCCCTTCTGGTTGTCGGTTCCGTTGCCATTGATAACGTCGAAACGCCCGATGCTCGCCGCGACGATCTGCTCGGCGGCTCGGCCACCCATTTTTCCTACGCGGCCAGCTTCTTCACCCGCGTGCGGCTGGTCGGCGTGGTTGGCGAGGATTTTCCACGGACGCACATCGATCTGCTCTCGCAGCGCGGCATCGATACCTCGGGCCTGCAGGTGGTTTCCGGCGGCCGTACGTTCCGCTGGACGGGTCGCTACCAGCCCAACATGAACGACCGCGAAACGCTCGACGTCCAGCTCAACGTTTTCGGCCAGTTTGACCCGGTGCTGAGCGACGATTACCGTCTCGCCAAGTATGTGTTCCTGGCCAATGGCGTGCCGTCCGTGCAGATGAAAGTGCTCGACCAGGTGCCGGGCTGCCGGCTGGCCGTGGCCGATACGATGGAACTCTGGATCGAACAGACTCGTGATGATGTCATGGAGTTGTTCCAGCGGATCGATGGCCTGGTGATCAACGACAGCGAGGCCAAGTTGCTCACCGGGACCACGAACCTGGCCTTGGCCGGCCATCTCGTGCGAGCCATGGGTCCGAAGTTTGTCGTCATCAAGAAGGGCGAGCACGGCGCGATGTTCTTCAGTGAACACGAGATGTACGTACTCCCCGCTTATCCCACGTCGCGGGTCGTCGATCCGACGGGCGCGGGCGACAGTTTCGCGGGCGGCATGATGGGCTACCTCACCGAGCAAGATAACTTCGATCCCAAAACACTCAAAACCGCGATGGCCTACGGCATCCTGGTGGCCAGCTTCAACGTGGAGGGCTTCGGCCTCGAGCGGATGCAGAAAATCAGCCGAGACGACATTGAGGCTCGCCTGGCCGAGTACCGCCAGATGCTGAGCTTTTGAGAGCGGGGAGCCATGCGTATCCGCACGTTCATCGCCGTGGATATTTCGCCCGAGATCCGCCGTTCCGCGTTGCGGCTGATCGAGATGCTGCGTCCGGCCGCGGATGGCGTCAAATGGGTGGCCGCCGAGAACCTGCACTGGACACTCCAGTTTCTTGGCGATGTCGATGAACTCGACATCCCCGAGGTGTGCCGTGCCGTGTCGAAAGCGGCCGCCGAACTCGAACCGTTTGAGCTTGAAGCCCGCGGCGCGGGGGCGTTTCCCTCGAACGACCGTCCGCGGACGCTGTGGCTCGGCGCCGCGAACGGCTCGCGGGAAATGGTCGCGCTGCACGCTGCCATCCACCGCCGCCTGGCCAAACGCGGCTTTCGCGGCGAAGCACGCCGCTTTGTGCCCCACCTTACACTTGGCCGCGCCGGCCGTTCCACATCGTCGCGGGCCGTTGAAGATCAGCTCGCCCAACTGGCCGATTTCGAAGCGGGCACGATGCTCGTGGACGAAGTCGCTGTCTATGCCAGCCGCCTTGGCCCCGAAGGCCCCACTTACGAAATCCTCGGCCGCGCCCCGCTGAGAAATTGAATTCCTCCAGCATTCGCAGAAGAAGAAACGGGAAGACCGTGAGGTTGTCTGCGGAAGCTATTGCAACGGAGGCAGCTTTTCGACATCGATTGGCTTGCGACGACGGAGCTGCTGCAGTGGGTCTTCGAGATCAAAAAACTCCTCTGCTGGCTTGTCCGAATCCGGGTAGACGCTTTCGTTTGGCGTCGGGGACATGGCTTTCGGATAGCAGGCATCCGGGAACAGACGCCCCAGCGGCCCAATCGAGCCAAACCGCTCTTCATAGAAGCGAACGCCGTGGGTTTCCAAAATGGTTCCGGTCTCGCGCTGAAGCCTTGCCAGCTCCGTGTTGTATTGGGTCAGCGATTGGGCCTCGAAGCTGACCGCGTTTCCCCAATCCACAATCGCTTGCAAGACGTTGATGTACTGGGTGACTCCCGCTCGATACCGGTTCATCTGAAGTTCCAGATTCACTCGGGCCGCCAGTCTCGTCTCTCGATAGGCAAGATACTGCTCGTAGAACTGATCGAGGTTGCGAATGCTGAGTGCCACCATGTGCATCGCGCTGTGGAGACCTTGCTCGAGATTCGCCCGGTCGCGGGCAATGATCAGTTCCCGCTCTCGAAGCAGCGCTCGGCCCTGTCGCAGGCCTAGTGGAACGGAAAAGTTGACTCCGAGCGTCCAGTCGGTCGAATTGCCCAGCGATGACGAGACGGGATCCCCAATGGGCATCACGCCTTCGAGGCCGTTCCAGCGATACAAGGCGACGCCGTCGACGCGCGGCAACGCCTGATTGCGGGCCTGTAACAGGTATTGCCGATCTGCTTCGAGGATCAGTTTCAATTCAATGACATCGGATCGATAGCGTTCGGTGAGATGGGTGACCGAATCCCAGTCCACCGCGAGCCGATCACTGGTTGGCGGCGAAATCGGCGTGATGCGATCCGCATTGTATGGCGGAAATCCCAGGATGTTTCGCAGAGCGGCTTCCCGCTGTAGCACGTTCGCCTTGGCGGCAACCAGGCTGGCGCGGAAATCGGCCAATGCGACTCGGGGTTGGGCCACCTCGGCGCCGCTGATATCTTCAACCCGCGCTCTCGCCTCGGCCTGGTTGAAGGCAAATTTCGCTTGCTCTACCTGTTGCTCCCTGGCCCACAGGTCGGTTCGAGCAAAGACGAGCGCCCAGTAGGCCTCGATCACGCTGCGAACCATCTCTTGAACGCTGTCTTTGAACTGGAAATAGGAGCGTTCCGTGTCGATTCGCGCCAAAACGATTGGGGCCAAATTGGCAGCCGTTCCGCCGCCCTGGAGCAATGGTTGCGTGTAACTGAGGTCCAATGAAGAGCGATTTTCCGGGTTGAGTGGAAACACTCCCGGCTGAAATCTCGCGGTGTTGTCGCCGCCGCCGAAAGCGAGCGTCCCCCCGGCGGCGGTCGTCTTTGATATCTCGTAAGTCAAGTCGTAATCGTCGGTGCGGGTTCCCCCAATGAGAGTTCGCGTTGGATCAAGTGGGTCGAAAAATGCGGCCGGCGGCTCGAAGCGATTCCAGTGGTTCTGAACGCGGATCGTCGGATCGAATCGCGCCCGCTCCTGGTCGATCGCCGTGTTGGTGATGGCGGCATCGTAGATTGTCTGGCCGCTGGAGACGGCCGTGACGCCAGCCAGAACACGGACGACTTCGGAGTTGGCAAGCGATGTGCGGATGGCGTCGTCAAGCGACAGATCGCGTGACGGGGCGTCAAACCGAGGATTGGAGACGGTGGAGGGGGGTGGCGTCTCGGGTACGACGGCCCGGGGCAACTCATCGGGCTGCCGCACGAGGATCCGCCGCTGTTCCGGTACCATGAGTTGCCACAGCGACTCGCCCGCCACGCGACGGGCAGACAGGGTCGCCGCCGCGAATGCAGCTAGCATCGTCAACATGGCAAACCGCGTCCCCATACCGCGTGGTTTCGGCGAGCCACTGTCGTCTTTGCCAGTTTATCGGTGAATGCCAATTCATCTTAAACCGGGCAAGCACTTTTTTAGGAATGCAGCGATTGTAGGGCCAAGGCAACATCCGTAGTGTCGGCGATCACGCGGCCGTCGCGAAGCACAATCGTGCGGTCTGCGTTCCGCGCTACGTCCTGATCGTGAGTGACCAATATCACCGTAATGCCCTGGTCGACGTTAAGCTGACGAAACAAACTGATTACCTCGCGACTGGTTTGAGAGTCAAGATTTCCAGTGGGTTCATCCGCCAGCAAAATCGATGGCCGGTTCACCAGCGCCCGGGCGATCGCGACACGTTGCTGCTGCCCACCCGAGAGCTGGCTGGTGTGATGACCGAGTCGATCGCCCAATCCGACGCGACAAAGCTCTTCCGCTGCCCGCTCGTGGCGCTGGCGTGCTGAAATACTTCTGGTGTAAAGCAGGGGCACCTCGACATTCTCTAAAGCCGACGTCCGATTCAAGAGATTGAAGTTCTGAAAAATAAAACCAATCTGCCGATTGCGAATGCGAGCGCGCTCGTCCAGGGACATTTCGACGATCTCCTCGCCATCGAGCAGATAACTGCCGCTCGTGGGGCGGTCCAGGCAACCCAACGTATTCATCAAGGTCGATTTGCCGGAGCCGGAGGGGCCGATCAATGCCACATATTCTCCTCGCTCAATATCAAGAGAGGTGGCCTGCAGCGCTTTCACCTGCACCTCCCCCAAGTCGTACACCCTGGCCACATCGCGAAGCCGGATCAGAGGTGGTGCGTTTTCAGCCAAGTGGCTTATGTCAATGCGAAACATGGCGTCTGTCTTGCTTTGATCTCGCAAGACGGAATTTTCACAAGTTGGATTCCAGGCCCAATCAAGGAAGGAATTCCAACGGGATGCAGCCAGGCAATCGCCGCCCGCAATCTCGTGAAAACAGGCGACAACTTGGGGGGGGAATGAGCCCGGCGGGATTCGAACCCACGACCTACGGATTAAAAGTCCGTTGCTCTACCGACTGAGCTACAGGCTCTAAGTTATTTTTTTATAACGTGTTATAGCTTTTCCAGTAAATCGAACAAAATGCTCGTTTACACCCAACCATACACCTGTTATCATAGCTGTGTAAGGCATCCGGCCGGCGACATCCGGACGACGGGGTGTAAGACACCCCCAATCGCTAGATGATAACATGGCACATTCTACTCGAACAGCGAAACCGAAGAAACCACACGCGGACTTTCCCCTGTTCCCGCACGCCGCCGGCTACTGGGCCAAGAAGGTCCGGGGGAAACTGCATTATTTCGGCCGCATTGCCGCCGACCGCAAGGGAACCGCGGCCCTGCAGTTGTGGATCGATCAGAAGGATGACCTGCTTGCCGGTCGGACTCCGCGCGCGGCTTGCGAGGGTCTGACCGTTCGCGAACTGTGCAACCGTTTTCTGACAGCCAAAGAACAACAGGCCACGGCGGGCGACATAACCCGGACGATGTTTGCCGAGTATTTTGGGGGCTGCAAGTTTGTGCTGGATGCGTTCGGCAAGAACCGGTTGGTCGATGACCTGGCGGCCGATGACTTCGAG
>JAKEGR010000024.1 GCA_022615465.1 Planctomycetota bacterium
GTCGGTCACGGCGGCCGCCGCGGCGCCGAGATACTGGGCAACGCTGAATTCATCAACCGGATCGAGAAAATCGAGCAGATGATGCGGCACGGCCATGCGTTCCTCCGCCGAAGGCTTGGCCGTGCCGATGTCCATGCCGCGGTAAATGGCCATGGAATCGAGCGAGATGATCTCGGCTTCCAGGTGGCGGGCAAGCGAGATTCCAACTCGCGTCTTGCCGGTCGCGGTCGCGCCGGTGAGGAACCAGCAATCCTGGAACAAGTCAGTCAACATGCAGTTCGAATGATTACGCTATTGTTGGCCAGGAGAACTGCAAAGTTGGGGTCTGGTCCATTTTTCGGACGACCGCCCACGAATCCACGGAAAGAGCATCGGCCGAAAACATGGACCTGACCCCTTCGTCTTGGACTTTGCAGTTCTCCTGGTTTGTTGGCGCCTTCGCTTGCGGCGCCGCGATTTGGAACCTAGACTGGTATCCAGATCATTGTTGCCCCGAACGCACGTCCTGGGAAGGCAAACTCCCCGTGAGATCCGCACCGCAACCACTGGACAAGCTGGAACGTACGATCGCCGCTCGGGCAGCCAGCCCGAACGAGAAATCGTATACCAGTCAACTTCTGGCGGGCGGCGTCGAGAGGATCGGGGCCAAAATTGTCGAGGAGGCTGCTGAGGTTGTCGAGGCGGCCGGCGAATCCGGCAAGGCTGGCCGTGAGCATTTTATTCGCGAAGTCGGTGATCTGATGTACCACATGCTCGTGATGATGCAGTTGCGGAATTGCAAGCTCGCGGATGTCGAGGCCGAACTTTCCCGGCGATTTGGCGTCTCTGGATTAGACGAGAAAGCATCGCGGCGCAAATGAATCATGGCCTACGGTGATGGCACAAGTCCGACCTTGCGTTCGGCGCGAATGTCCCTGTCCCCCAGACCTTTTGTCACTTCATGAGCGATCATCTTCGCATTGGCGTTCCGAGCAAAGGCCGCCTCGCTGAAATAGCTGCCGATCTGCTCATCGAGGCAGGCCTGAAGTTTCGACGTCAGGAACGGAGCCTGTTTGCCCGGGTGCGCGACATCCCGATCGACGTCACCTTCCTGCGAACCGACGACATCCCCGTGCTCTGTGCCGAGGGGGCGATCGACATGGGCATCACGGGCGGCGACCTGATCGACGAATCGGGCGTCACGGTAACGAAGCGGCTCGCCCTCGGAATGGGCAACTGGCGATTGGCGATTTGCGTCCCCGACGACAGCACCCTGCGCGAGCCGAGCGACCTGGCCGACTGCCGGATCGCCACCAGCTTTCCCAACGTTACGAAGAATTATCTCAGCCGGCACGGCATCTCGGCCCACATCGTCGAGTTGACCGGCTCGGTCGAGGTGATGATCGCGCTTGGCGTCGCGGATGCCATCGTCGATCTGGTGGAAACAGGCAGCACGCTGGCCGCGAACCGGCTCAGCATCCTCGACGAACTGGGCCGCTATGAAGCAGTGCTCATCCAAAATCCGGCAACGCGACACGCGCAACTGGCCGACCGCGTCGTTCGCCGCCTCGAAGGGGTCGTGATCGCCCGCAGCTATTCCTTGCTCGAATACAACGTGCCGGAAAACAAACTGGCCGATGCGGAGCGAATTACCCCTGGCTTTGAGTCTCCGACGGTCAGCAGGCTTGAAGAAGCCGGCTGGCTGAGCGTCCGCGCGATGGTCAATCGCAGCGAAGTGATTGAGATCATGGAGCGGCTCGAAGCCCTCGGCGCGACGGCGATCCTGGAGACGACGATCACGAATTGCCGGCTATAGCACGGGGCTGGTCGGCTCGGGAATCTCCGGCGGGTCGAGGCAGGCGCTCATGCCGCTCGCCGCAACGCTGCCTGACTTCGTCTTCCAACAGGCACTGGTATCCTCTCAACCGCTAGCGGTTGAGAGGATACGAATGAACGGGGACTCGGACCTGACGCAGGAAGAGCCGGCGCTGGCCAGGCGGCTGGGGATCAATCTGGTGGACGGCGTTCCGCAGAATTGCTTCGCAGAACGGAACTCGGGATGTCCTGCGGTGTTTATGTTTCTTGCGGGCGTTGCCTATTCGGGGATTGTGTCCTTGTCGTGTTGAAAAGGTGAATGATGCGTCGGATCATTGCGGCCGTCAGTCTTACCGTCGTGTGCTGCAGCATCGTCGCGGTGCCCGCCGGTGCTGATGAACGCGGCGGCCCGTTCGCGGCGGCAGCCGGCTATTTGGAAGAACGCAATGGGCATGCGTTGCTGATCTACCATCGCGGCAAGCTGATCCATGAGCAGTACTTCAACGGCCATTCGGCCGACAAGGCGCACCGGCTGGCCAGTGGCACGAAGAGTTTCTGGGGGCCGCTGGCGATTGCCGCGCAGCAGGACGGTCTGTTGACGCTGGACGAGAAAGTGGCCGACACGATCACCGAATGGAAAGACGATCCGCGGAAATCGCAAATCACGATCCGCCAGTTGCTCTCGCTGACCAGCGGCATCGAAGGCGGCGCGAACGATGCACCGCCGCCCTATGCGGAGGCCGTGAAGATCGCCGTAAGCAAAGCCGCGCCGGGCAAGGTGTTCAGCTACGGCCCGATCCCGTTCCAGTGCTTTGGCGAACTGTTGCGCCGCAAGCTCCAGCCGAAAAACGAAACCGTTGCCGGCTATCTTCGGCGCCGCATCCTCGATCCGATCGGAATGAACGTTGCGTTCTGGAATCA
>JAKEGR010000208.1 GCA_022615465.1 Planctomycetota bacterium
GACAACACCCGACGCGAGGACGTGCGGCTGGTCCGCTCGCCGGTGGTTGAAGACGTGCAGACTGACCGTCTATTGCCGCCGAGCGAGCGAGCGGTCGACAAATGGGACAGTAATCCGTTTCAGGCGGTCGGCGGCAACGGCGGCCAAACGGAGCATTCCCCAGCGTTTTGGCTGTTGCCTTATTGGATGGGCCGGCATCACGGTTACATCGGCCCACCCGAGAAATGATCCGCGAACTGATTATATGCTTCCATGACCGGCGACGAGTTCCCACCTCAATTGCTTGACCCGCATGAAACACTCGTCGTTGAACTGACTCCAGCGGGCCGAGGTGCCGTGGCCGTCGTACTTGCCGCCGGCCCGGATGCCACGCGGGCCGTCGATCAATGCTTCATGGCCGTTCGCGGTCGGCCGCTGGCTGACGCCCCAAACGGTCGAATCCTTCTCGGCCGGTGGGGTGGACCGGATGGTGAAGAACTCGTTGTCTGTCGGCGCGACGAACGGCATGTCGAAATTCACTGTCATGGCGGCATGGCGGCGGTCGCTTCGGTCATTAGTCAACTCGAAAGGCAGGGTTGCCGACGCATCCTTTGGCAGGAATGGCTTCGGCGGACCTCAGCCGATCCAATCCGGACGGCCGCCCAAATCGCGCTGTCCCAGGCGCCGACTGCTCGCACTGCCACAATCCTGCTTGACCAATACCACGGTGCGCTCGCCACTGCGATCCGTGCAGCCTCTGAGGCGATTTCGGCCGGCGAGTGGCAGCGGGCCGGCGAAGTTATCAACGCGGTTCTTGCCCATCGCGACGTTGGCGCGCATCTCACGACTCCGTGGCAAGTCGTTCTGGCTGGGCCGCCCAACGTCGGCAAGAGCAGCCTGATGAATTCCCTGGCCGGCTATGAACGGGCGATTGTTTCCCCCTTGCACGGCACTACTCGCGACGTCGTGACCACGCTGACGGCCATCGATGGCTGGCCTGTACGTTTGTCCGACACGGCCGGTTTGCGTACGCCCCAGGATGCGATTGAATCAGCCGGCGTTGCTCTCGCGACCGAAGCGATTGCCCGAGCGGACATGGTCCTGCTCGTTCATGACGCAACGTGTTCGACCGCGATCGATGAGCCTGCTAGCGAGACAACTGCCGCAGCGAATGAGGGGACGCTTTCATGCTTGCCGGAAAGGACGCACCTCATTCACGTTTGGAACAAGATCGATCTCGTCGCCAATCCATGGCGATCTGTTTTGGCGTCGGAGATTCGTGCCGGCTCTCCCAGCGAACGCCACGGCGAGAAAGTCGTCTTCACGAGTGCCATCACCGGCGCTGGAATCGCCCAGCTTGTGAATGCCATCTCACAAGCGATCGTGTCGGTCGCCCCTGCCGCTGGCGATGCGGTTCCATTCTCTACCGAGCAGGTAGCTGCCCTTGCAGCTGCCAGCACCGCTATCGCCAGCCGCAATGCGCGCGCCGCTTGCCGCGTGCTTAACAGTCTGTTGAAAAAGGGGACTGGCTCGCGGAACACTTGAAGATATCGCCTCAGTTTGACGTGGTCGCGCGTCGTGCCTGTCCCCTTTTTCAACGCGCAGTTAAGCCGTTGCTGGCGACGGAATGATTGCCGACCAACCGCCAGCGCGATGCTATCACGGCCGCTGCAATCGACAAACTTCACCACAAAGTTTGGCAATGGGGTGCGGTTCTTGCCGATGAGACCCCAGTGGTCCATCTGGGCCGACCGTAACCATTGCACCGATTATTTCGAGTTTGTCCGCTGCGACAAGCAGTGGACACCAAGCGTTGCCCGAGCCGCGCTCGGCCGCCGCTGTTTCGTAGGGGGATAAACAATGAGCAAGTGGTTCTACCAAGCCATTCTCCATCCGCGCGCTGGACTGAAACGGTTCGATCGCGGTTATCCGGCGGCCATCGCGATCGTTGGCCTTGTGCTTGGAACATGCGTGGCACTGATTCCAACGAACGGGCAGGCCGAATCGGCCGCGGTCGTCGCGGAAGCAACTGCCGACGAGAGTACCGAGGACTCTTTGCTCGTCGCGACACGTGAAGCCCCGCCGGTTGCGTCGGAAGAAGCCAACGAGACCACACCAACCGCCGGAGGCGAAGCACTCGAGCCCATCGCCGAATCGTCCGGGCATTCCCCCGAGATTGCGATCACCGACGAAGAAGAGCAAGCGGCCACGGATTTTGGAGCCGGGTTGTCGCAGCTTACCGGGAAGCAAGCGGCGGCACGTGGACTAGTCGCGCCGCAGCCATCCACGGAAGAACCTGCCCCGCTGGCAGCCAAGCTAGCCGAGCCAAAGTCCGCGCCGCAGAACACCGGGACGGACGCTGCGACGCACGCGCGCGTGCCCTTCGAACCGGCCAGGTTCAATGGCATCCAGGTCGGCAAATCGACCCAGAGTGAACTCGTCGCGGCCTGGGGAGAACCGGCCGAGTCGATCAGCACGACCGATGGCTCGGTCTTGACCTATCATCCCAAGCCGTTCGAAGCGGTCGAAATCCTGGTTTCCCCCGAAGAACTTGTAACCGCCATCAAGATATTGCTGTCCGGCACGATTGAACCCAAGGCACTCGC
>JAKEGR010000209.1 GCA_022615465.1 Planctomycetota bacterium
CAGTGCGGCTGAGCGAATCGCACAGCTCGACGGCATGAAAGTGCATTTCATTGCGCACGCGTAACAGAAAGTTCTGCGCCGAAATCAGCCGCCGGTAATCGAACTTGGAGAGCAGACCTCGGTTGTGGAGTTGATCGGGATCAGCGATCTGGCACTTGACGTACCACAGCCAACGGTACAAGTGCAGATCGCGCAGCCCCCCGCGAGAACGCTTTACGTTCGGCTCAAGCAGGTAGACCGTCTCGCCGTATTGCAGCCGCTCCTTGCGGCGCTCGGCGATAAACGCCTGCGCCAGGGCCGGCCCGCGCCGCTGGACCAGGTTCTGCATCGCTTCGAGGTACCGCGAATAAATCGCTGAATTCCCAACCAGCAGCCGCGATTCCAACAGGGACGTGGCAATCTGTGGATCAGAGCGGGCACGCTGGATCGCTTCCGCCGGTGTTCGCACACTATGGCCCAACGACAACGCGATGTCGCATATATCGCGAGTGAGTCGGCCGGCAAAATCGCTGACGAGTTCGTCGAGCTTGCCCTCGTAGAGGAGCATCAGATCGACGTCCGAATACGGCGCCTGCTGCCGACGACCATAACCGCCATGAGCGACAAGAGAAATCCGTTCGCGCGCTTCGGCCGCCTCGGCTTCCCCTCGCTCGCCGAGGTACGCGTCGTACAACTTCAGGATCGCCCCGTCCACCATCGTGGTAAACCGGGCGCAAACCCTGGCACCATCCAGACCGCGATCATGTTGCTGGCGCAGTTGCTGCCGGCTGTCGGCCAACTGCTGCCGAGTCGCTAAGACAATCGGGCGTAAACGACTGCCGTGAGGCATTTTCCATCCAAGGGGGCACCCGGAAAAGCTTTCGCCACCTCGTCCCATCCCGCGGTCCAACGATACCCCCGTCCCATGCTCTCAACGACATGGCACTGGCACGAGCTAAATCGCATCCGTCCCTGTTTCGCCCGTCCGAATCCGGATCGCCTCGACCAACTCAGAAACGAAAATTTTGCCGTCGCCAATCTGCCCGGTTTGGGCTGCTTTCACAATCGTGTCGAGCGCTGTCCGCAGCTTGCCGTCATCGACGACTACCTCGACCTTCACCTTGGGCACAAAGTCGACCGTGTATTCCGTGCCACGGTACATCTCGGTATGCCCCTTCTGGCGACCGAACCCACGCACCTCGGTTACTGTCATTCCCGTGATGCCCTTCTCCGTGAGCGCGTTTTTCACGTCTTCGAGTTTGAAGTGGCGGACAATGGCTTCAATTTTTTTCATGACCGTGGCTCCGTAATTGTGTTTCCTTGCAGGCTAGCGTATGTCAGATCCAGCAATACCGCAAGGCGTCAAGACGCTTCTGCTCCCTCTCCCGACCAACCTTCGGTCGGTGCCCGGCGAGGGGATGGCCCAGAACTTTCCGCGGTTTCACTTAGTTCCTTGCTACACAAAAATGTAACCTTCTTCCTCGTGTTGCGTCACGTCGAGACCTTGAACCTCTTGTGGTTGCGTTACCCGCAAGCCGACCACGGCATCGACCAGCTTCAAAATGACGAACGTGGCGATGAGGCTGTAGACCCAAGTGACGACGACCGCCACGAGTTGGCCGGTCATGACGCTCTCGCCCCAGTTGCCCGTTTCGAGCAGACCGAGCGGCTTGCCGCTGTTGATGTCCCAGGCAGCCCGCGTCGCAAACACGCCCGTCAGAATGGCCCCGAGGGTTCCACCGATGCCATGCACGCCGAATGCATCGAGCGCGTCGTCATACTTGAAGGCACCCTTGATTTTGCCGCAGGCAATCGCACAAACCACGCCGGCGATCGCTCCCATGAGTAGTGCCGGCATCGGATTGACGAACCCAGCCGCCGGCGTGATGCACACCAGGCCGGCAACGGCGCCGGATGCCGTGCCCAGCACGCTAGGTTTGCCGCGAGTGAACCATTCGTAGCAAGCCCAGGCAATCGCCCCGGCGGCGGCGGAGAAATGCGTGGTACAGAACGCGCTGGAAGCCAAGTGGTCGGAGGCCAATTCACTGCCCGCATTGAAGCCAAACCAGCCCACCCACAGCATCGCCGCCCCCAGGGCCGTATAGGTGAGATTGTGCGGCCGCATGTCTTCATGGCCCCAGCCGACGCGCCGGCCGATCAACAGCGCGCAAATGAGCGCCGATACGCCCGAGCTGATGTGAACCACGGTGCCGCCGGCAAAATCCAGCGCCCCTCCCTTCCAGGCATGGGGTGAGTTGAACGCCAGGATGCCGCCTCCCCACACCCAGTGGCACAGCGGGCAATACACGAGCGTGCCCCACAAAACCATGAACAGCACCAGGGCGCTGAATTTCATCCGTTCGGCAAATGCGCCGCAGATCAGCGCCGGCGTGATGATGAAGAACATCCCTTGGAACAACATGTGCGTCAGCCGCGGAATCACCCCCTGCATCGGTTCGATCGGGGCCTTCGCCGCATTGTCCCAAGTGCGCGACACGTCGTTCATAAACAAATAGTCGCCGTCGCCGACGTACGGTTCCAACACCGTCCCCTCGGCCGTACCGAATGCCAGCGAATATCCGTAAAGCCCCCAGAGGACCGTCATCAGGCCCATCAGGAACAGGCACTGCATCATGACGCTCAGAATGTTCTTCTGTCGCACCAGGCCGCCATAGAACATCGCCAGGCCCGGCGCGGTCATGAACAGCACGAGCGCCGAGCAGGTGAGCATCCAAGCATTGTGTCCGGCCAGCGCGGCCGCGTCGGCCTTCGTGTTGACTTCTTCCAACGTAGGCGGCGCGGCCGCCTGCCCCTCGGTCACATCCTGAGCACAACTCATCCCTGCTCCCGCGAGACACAATGCGAGCGTCATGAATCCGCCACACAACCCACCCTTCACGCGCATAATACGACCCTCCACGAAAAGAGAACAACCGACGAGATTCGGAAGAGCGCGGCGAAGAACCCGCCTGATATCCTCACCAGCACATCCACCTCAGGATAGCCCACATGCTATCACACCGCCGATTAGATTAAGATGCGGCCGCTTCGCCGTAAAGGTGATAAATGGTCAATTTCGATCCCCTTCTGGTTGCTGCCACGTCACGTCCGCCACCCCGTTGGCTCGATTGACTGACCTGGCCAGCACAAACAACAGATCGCTCAGCCGGTTGACGTACCGCAGCACCTCGCCGCGTACGGTCTCTCGGCCGGCCAACTCAACCAGCCGCCGCTCGGCCCGTCGGCAAACGCAGCGGGCGACATGCAGTTGGGCTGCCACTGGCGAGCCGCCCGGCAAGATAAAAAGCCGCAGCGGTTCAAGCTGCGCGTCATGGCGATCAATCGCCCCCTCGATCGCTGCGATCCGATCCTCGCCCAGGAATGCGATACCCTGCGACTGGGGGTCGGGCGTCGACAATTCGGCGCCCAGATCGAACAACTCGTGCTGCACCTGACCGAGGAGTTGGTCGAGATCGACAGGCACCGTCCCGCCGCGGGTCAACTCCGCCCGCGTCATGCCGAGCACGGCATTCAATTCGTCCAGGGCGCCAACCAGTTCCAGGCGCAGATCGTCCTTCCGCACTCGCCGACCGCCAACCAGCCCGGTTTCACCCGTGTCGCCAGTCCGCGTATAAATTTTGGACATCGACCACCCTTCGGGACTAATGCATGGTGGGGCCTATCGGGCGGACTGAAACTCAAAGGCCCAACCATTGCCACCTGTATATTCCGCACGCTCGACCTGCCGTGCATCCTCCAACTCAGCCGCCCCGTTGCAATTTACCAACGATCAGAGCAAAATAACACCTACCTTAATTTGAGGAGACCTCTTTGATGACGCGTAACACCGTTTTTTTCCTGCTTGTCCCGATCTTATTTCTCGTGCTGTCGTCGCGAAACTTCGCGCAAGAAACCCCAGATCGCGATTCCAACCCCGCCGCCGCCGAATCAACGGAGGAACAACAGGGGCAGGAAACCGACAAAAAAGACGAGTCCCAGGCAGCGAGCAACGGTGCCCCGGCAGAGGATAAGCAACAAACGAGCGATGACAACGGCACCGCCGAGGCGGAAAAGAAAGAGGAAGCCGGGAGTGCCGCACCCGAGGGCGAGCAGTCCCAGGTGACTGAAGACAAGCCCGACGCCGATGCCAAGAAGGACACGGAGAAGGCCAAGAAGCGCAAGACCCACGCCGTCAAGCCGGAGCGGTTCAAAATCGACGTCGGTTTTGATGGCACGTTTGTCGCCCGAGAGATGGAAATGGTCGCACTCCGTCCTGAAGACTGGTCCGACTACGAAATCATCGAAGTCGTCGCCCACGGCGAAACCGTGCATGAAGGCCAGACGCTTGTGAAATTCGATGATCGCAAACTCAACGAAGCCATTGCTGATCTGGAACTTGAGCAACGGCTCAGCGAGATCGCCATTCGTCGCGAGGAGGAGGAATTGCCGCGTCTCGAAAAGACGCTCGCCATGAATCTCGACGAAGCCGAACGCAACAACCAAGAAGCCCGCGAGGACTTTGATCGTTACAACGAAATCGACCGGCCCATGGCCGTCAAGTCGGCCAACTTCATGGCCAAGTATTATCAGTTCATGGTCGACTACGAAAAGGAAGAGCTTGACCAGCTCGAAAAAATGTACAAGGCCGACGACCTGACCGAGGAAACCGAGGAGGTCATACTCAAGCGGCAACGCAATTCAGTCGAGTTCGCCGAGTTCGGCCTCGAATCGGCCAGGCTGATGCAGGACGAAACACTCCATGTTCAGTTGCCGCGGCGCGACATTCGGATCAAGGAATCGCTCCAGCGCGCGGAGTTGGCCCTCGCCCGAGCGAAGTTGGCTGCCCAGCTCGACATGAACCGGGTCCGCTACGAACTGGAGCAAAAGAAGCAGGCCCGAACGAAATCGCTCAATCGACACGCCAAGCTGCTCGGCGATCGTGCTCTCATGGAACTGAAAGCGCCTGTCGACGGCGTGGTCTACTATGGCCAATGCACGAACGGCCAATGGTCGGACACCGCTTCGCTCATGGCCAAACTGCGGCCGAAAAACAGCGTCTCGTCCGGCACCGTGCTGATGACCATCGTCGACCCGCGGCCGATCTATGTCACCGCCAACTTCGACGAAAAACACCGACCAGAACTCGAAGTGGGACGGAAGGCCGGCATCACTCCTCCGGCCGCGAACAGCAAATCCATCGACGGCAAGGTGGCCGCCATCTCTCCCATTCCGGTCAGCACCGGCAAGTTCGAGATCCATTTCGATTTGGACGAAGGCGAATTGCCGGAGTGGATTGTCGCTGGCGTGAACTGCAAGGCGAAGGTGACCACCTATGACAAGAAGGACGTTCTGGCCGTCCCGAAGGCCGCCTTGCACACCGACGAGGATGATGAAGATCAGCATTACGTGTGGGTCGTCGATCCCAACCAGGATGACGCGAAGCCCGAACGCCGCTGCGTGGAGGTTGGCAAACGCAACGGCGACCAGATAGAAATCACGGGGGGGCTTAAGGAGGGCGACGTCGTTTCCCTGGAAGACGAAAGCAAGAAGGACGAACAGAAGAAGGAATAGGCGCCGTCCCGCGCGGAGGCGCTCTTCCTCACATGCGGCTCGGCGCATCGCCCAGTTGGCTCATTCCAAGGATTTCGTCATGCACCGATCGGGCGACTTGCTGCATCATCTCGGACTCGCCTCACTCACCGTGGTCGTGTTGGTGTTTCAGCCGTTACGCGCCGCGACCGACGACAATGGCAAGTCGGCTGGCAGCGCCGCCGTCGAAAGCGCAACGGCCCAACATCTCTCATCGCTTGCCACAACCGGCCCGAAACCGACGCCGATCACGCCGCCCGAGCCGGCCGCAATCACCTCTGCGATCGACCGCGGCCTGGAGTTTCTGCTGGCGGATCAGCGTCCCGATGGCTCGTGGGGCAGCCCCGAGAATACCAAAGGCCTGAACATCTACGCCCCCGTCCCTGGCGCCCATGATGCGTTTCGCACCGGAGTCACTTCGCTCGTTATCATGGCGCTCGTCGAAGCGGAGCCAAAGCTCGAAGGTGAACTCAAAACCAAAGCCGCGACGGCAATCGACCGCGGCGCCAACTGGCTGGACGAAAAGCTGGGCCGACTCCGCCGCGCGACGCCGGACGCACTTTACAACATCTGGGGTCATGCGTACTCGATGCAAGCGCTCGTTCGGCTCCATCAACGCGCCACAGGCAACGTTGACAAACAGACGCGGTTTCGCGATCTCGCGCAAAGCCAGGCCGACCTGCTCGCCCGCTACAGCTTTGTCGGCGGCGGCTGGTCGTACTACGATTTCCTTGCCGGCACGCAAACTCCGGGCGACGCGGCTTTTAGTTTCTGCACGGCCACCGCGTTGATCGCGATCAACGAAGGCAAGACGATCGGCGTCGAATTCCCCGAACGCCTCATCACCAAGGCAATCGCGTCCATTCACCGGCAGCAAAAACCTGATTTCAGCTACGCCTACGGCGAGTATCTGCGGATGATGCCGATGAAGGACATCAATCGCCCGGGCGGCAGCCTGGGCCGGTCCCAGGTCTGCAATCTGGCGCTGCGGCTTTATGATGACCCGCGTGTCACCGACGAAGTTCTCAAGACCTGGCTCGACCGTCTGTTTGCCCGCAACGGTTGGCTCAGCATTGGTCGCAAGCGGCCAATTCCGCACGAAGCCCATTTCGGTGTCGCCGGCTACTTCTACTACTACGGCCATTGGTACGCGGCGATGTGCATCGACAAATTGCCAGAGGCCGAACGACCCTACTTCCAGGATCATCTGGCACACATCATCCTCCCTCACCAAGAGCGCGACGGGAGCTGGTGGGACTACCCGTTCTACAACTACCACCAGCAATATGGCACCGCGATGGCCATCATGACCCTCCTGCGCTGCCAGCGTCCCTCTTAGCCGCGGTGCGCGGCGGAGCAGGCACTCTTCTCCTCCCCCATGTCCGCCCGTCCACCGTCTGCTGGTCCGGTGGTAGGGGTTTGTACACCCATTGGAACCGTTCGTTGGGATTTACGTCCCTGGCCACGACTTGGCCTCGGCGAGAAGCATAACCTACGTTTGAGCAGATCGGGGGTGGCACACTCGCCCACGATCGCAGTACAGAAGTAGGGAGAAGAATCCCGCGGGCACAGCTCCAAGTCAACCGTTCGCCCTGGCGCTGTCTCGCCTGACAGAAATGAGTCCCCATCCCCGGTTCTCCGCCACATCCCCGCCGTGCCCATTGGGCCGCTGTCGGAGAACTCCACTTACGAGAATCACAGCAACTCCTACGACAAACAGCAACGACACACAAGACCGCGAGTTTTAGCGATGGGGTTCCTCAAGAAATTCTTTGCCAATGTCCGTCCTGACGAGATTCCTGCCGCCCCGACTGGTGGATTCTCTCACCTCTCGGAGGAAGAGTTGGAATCGCATTTGGACGTTTCTTGCTACGGAGATTTCGAGTTGAGCGAGGCGATCCGCCCGTCGTACGGCCTGGAGGTCGTGCCCTCGGCCGGGTTCCGCCACGACGTGTACCGCGACGAAGAGAACCACACGAACGTCCCGGTCCTGATGGCGGCGGTCACCAAGGAACGCCTCATGGAGACGTTCATGTCCCTGATCGAGTCGCTCGGCGACGTGGTCGACGTTGTACTCGAGACGAGCCACCAGCGACGGAATCACGGCCACACGGACCTCTACCGTGAATACATCGACATGCCAATTCTCGAGAGCATGCTGTGGGATTTTGAAGACCTGCTGGTAAACGACGGCTGCACGGGGATCGCGGTTCTCAATCCAAGCATTCCGCAGGAAGTGCAACTCGACGAACACAAGCTGCTGATCGTCTACGGCAAAGACCTGAGGCCGTACGAAAATGTGCTGGTCGATCACTGGTTGCCGTGCCGTGAGGAGATGCGATTCATCACCGAGGCCGAGCACGTCCACTCGACGACCGAGCGTTACGCCCATGAGTTCGAAGAACTCAAAATGCGTCTGGGCATGGACGGGTATCGGTAACCTTTTTGTGCTGGTCCTCGCGACCGTATCGCCGGCTGTTTTCGCTGTGTGATTCTCCCTCACCCCAGCCCTCTCCCAGTGGGAGAGGGAGCCAGTGGGCGCGCTGCGTCCCTGCTAAGGCAACGCGGCCGCCGTGCCGACCACCGCGCCCGCTTGGAACAACGCGCCGCGGAGACTGATCGGAACGGGGTTGATCATGTAGGGAGCACAGCTACCAGGCCGATAGTGGCCCAAGGCATAGATGCACTCGTGCGGCGGCTCGACGCCCATGCAGTAGGGCAGAATCGGAAGTCGGCTGAAGAAATGGGCGCCTGAGACGATCGGATCGAGGACCGGCCCCCAGGAGTGGCCGTAACGTTCGAGCATTTCGTTCTCAAAATACAACGGTTTGTGACATAAGGCCGAAGCCTTCCACAGGTACGTGGTTTGCTCCCAGCAGCGGCCCTCGTGCCACATGCCGTCATCGACTGAGCACTCGAACGGATAATCCTCGCCTTCGGTGCCGGCCACGATAATGCTGAGATCCACCTCGTTCAACGTGCTGGCCCGCATGTCGGCCAGTTCCTGGGAACAAACGCCTTCCGCCTTCTCGCGCTCTTGCTCCAGGTTATCGGTGTCCACGGACTTCTTGGGCGGAGGCTGGCGATCACGATCAGCGGGCAGGCGATCGTCCCGCGCTGGTTGCTCGGACGATTGCGGAGGCTGGGTGGGAATGGTTTTTTTCGGTAGCAACAGCGGCTGCCGATCGGCCGGTGCGAGTTGTGTGTCGTTCTGTCGCAGCTTGTCGTTCTCTGGTAGCTCCATCGTTTCGATGTCCAGCTCGTCTTCGAATGCCGGCAACTCGGCCTCTTGCTGTTCCGACTGCGGTTCTTGCTGTTGTGTGTCTTGCGGCAAATCGCCGAATGGCTCGCGCAATTGTTCCTCAAATTTCGACGCGGCATCAGCCGGCGCGTTGGATCCAACATCATTTCCGAAAGGAAGCTGCGTGGACTGGGCGTTTTTGCTCTCGCCGTCGCGATCGGCAACGCCGGGGATCGCCGCCCCGCCTGCGGCTGCATCCGCCAGTTGCAGGCTGCTGCCATCCTCCTCGAACGCGGCCGGACGAACGGCTGCGTCGCGACGCGACTGCTCTGCCTTCCCCGGCTTCGAGAACCGCTGCGATGGAGTGGGCTGCGAGGTCTTTGCGTTGGGTACCCGTCCGCGCCGCCACTGGAGATCCTTGGCGGAGACCTGCTCATTCCCATGAGCAAGTGCGACGGAAAGCGTCGCGATGATCGCCAACGCCCTGGCAGCGCGGTGAAAGAAAGATGGCAGCCTGCAAATGGATGCTTCCGGCTCCCCGCTATTCTTCCGCCGAGAACTCGGCCGTGTAATTGGGTGCTTCCTGCGTAATCGCGATGTCATGGGGATGATTCTCCCGCATACTGGCCGAGGTGATTTGAATGAACCTTGCTTCCGTGCGCAGCTCGTCGATGGTGCGTGTGCCGCAGTAGCCCATGCCGGCCCGCAGGCCGCCAACCAATTGGTACAGGAACGGGCCCAGCGGCCCTTTGTGGGGGACGCGTCCTTCGACGCCCTCCGGAACGAGTTTTCCATTTTTCAGTTCCGCTCCTGATTGCCGATACCGTTCACTCGATCCATGCACCATCGCCCCCAGGGACCCCATGCCGCGGTAGGCCTTGTACGTGCGGCCTTGGTAGAGCACGAGTTCGCCGGGGCTTTCGTCGAGGCCGGCCAAGAGGCCGCCGATCATGACGGTATTGGCCCCGGCCGCGATGGCTTTGGTAATGTCTCCCGAGTAGCGGATACCTCCGTCGGCAATGAGGGTGACTGGGGTTCCCTTGGTGGCTTGGGCGGCCTCATAAATGGCAGTAACTTGCGGCACACCGACTCCGGAAATGACCCGCGTGGTGCAGATCGATCCCGGACCGATCCCGACCTTGACGGCATCGACGCCGGCGGCGACGAGGTCGCGCGCTCCATCGCGCGTTGCCACGTTGCCGGCCACGAGGTCGATGTCCCACCGCCGCTTCAACTCGCGGACCGTTTCGATCACATTGGCCGAATGGCCGTGGGCGCTATCGACGACGAGGAAATCGACGTCCTTGCCGATCAAGCTCTCGGCCCGACTGTAATCAAACACACCGATGGCTGCTCCGACACGCAGCCGGCCTTGCTGGTCCTTGGCTGCTTGCGGGAACCGCCGCATCATGTCGATGTCTTTGATGGTAATCAGGCCGGTCAGTCTGTTATCTTCGTCAACCAGCAAGAGTTTCTCGACCTTTTTTGCCATCAAAATCTTCTCAGCTTGCTCAAGCGTTACGGTCCCCGTTGCTGTCACGAGGTGGTCGGTGGTCATCACCTCGGAGACGGGCACATCGTTATGCTCGAGAAATCTGAGGTCGCGGCGGGTGATGATGCCCGCCAGCCGGCCGTTCTGGACGATCGGAATGCCGGAGACGCGCGAGCGTTCCATCATTTCGTGTGCGGTAGCAACGCTGGCATCGGGAGGCAGCGTCACGGGATCGACGATGATGCCATTGGCGGATCGCTTCACCTTGTCGACTTCTTCGGTCTGCCGCTCGATCGACATATTCTTGTGAATGACGCCAAGCCCGCCTTCCTGAGCGAGGGAGATCGCCATCGCGCTTTCGGTGACGGTATCCATCGGCGAGCTGAGGATCGGCACATTCATGGCGATCCGGGCGGTGAGCCGCGTGCCAACTTCGACCTCCGACGGCACGACCGTGCTGAACCGCGGAGTGATCAGCACGTCGTCGAACGTCAGCGCGGTGGCAATGAGTTTGTCGGAGAGTTTTTCATCCATGGCGATCTTCTCGAACGGGGCGAAGCGGGCAGTGATGTGCAATCATGTATTCTCGCCGAGTGGGTGGCTCGATTTCAAGGGACGGGGACGGCAATTTTCATCGCGGACCCTCGGCAACTCGCCATGCAAGGATTTTGCATCGAACAATCGTCGAGTCGCGGGCAATAACGGCGGAAGGACGGCAGTTATCGATTTCTTCACGGCGGCTCCATGCACCGCGCGATGCTACTCTGAGAACTCTATTCGTTGTGGCGTTGTGCCGTCGAGGTTATTTCCTGGTTGATGGTTTCATTTTACCACGACGACACGACGGGGAACGATTCTTTACGCCGTTGGTGTTGCACTCCGTTGGGAATACCCCGTGAACGGTTACCCCCGGCAGCTCACGCGGGCTTAATCGTACGTGTCTCCGCGTCAAAGTTCACTTTCCGCTGAAGCCGATACGCCGCGTCGCCCAGGATGATGGCAATGCCCTGTCGGTATCCCATCTCCATGTTGGCTGCTGGCTGCGTGTTGTTCCGA
>JAKEGR010000210.1 GCA_022615465.1 Planctomycetota bacterium
GACGCGGGCGCCGCGGCCGGCCCCGCCGAAGTTGAACCCGAAGCCCTCGAACAGGTCGCCGAAGGCTTCGAAGATGTCGGAGACGTCGTTGTACTGATGCCCCTGGACGCCGGCGTGTCCGTAGCGGTCGTAGCGGGCCCGCTTGTCCGGGTCGTTGAGAACTTCAAATGCCTCGGCCGCCTCCTTGAACCGCTCGATCGCTTCTTGGTCGCCCGGGTTTTTGTCCGGATGGTACTTCACGGCCAGCTTGCGATAGGCTCCGGCGATCGCGCCGTTCGAGGCGGATCGTGAGATGCCCAACACTTCGTAATAGTCGCGCTGCCTGGCCATGTCTGTGGTTGGCACACTCCGTGTGCCGTATTCGCTCCCCTTCTCTGGAACGCCATGCGAATCGGCGACGGCTGTGCCAATTCGTGCTTGTGCCGCGGCACGCGGAGCATACCGGCCACACTCAACGGGCAGTTAATTCTTGCTCATTCCATGCAAGCGGGCCACTTGGCACGAAGCGAAGTGACCCACCGCTCAATCAGCAAGGACCGAACCACGCGTCAGCGGATGCTGCCGACAACCGCCTTCTTGCTCTCATCCTTCGAATCGTAATTGGTTACCAGCGCCTCGGTCGTAAGCAACAAGCCAGCAATGCTGGCCGCGTTCGCCAGGGCGGTCTTCACGACTTTGGCCGGATCGAGAATACCAGCCTTGACCATATCGACATACTCGCCAGCGTTGGCGTCGTAGCCCACGTTCGTCGGCTTCTGGCTCACTTCGTCAGCCACCACGCTGCCGCTCAGGGCGCAGTTGTCCGCGATTTGCTTCAGCGGCGAAGCAAGCACGCCAAGGATGATGTCAATACCGATCTTCTCATCGCCCTTAGCGCTGCCGCGAGCGGCTTCCACGGCCTCGCGGCACCGCAACAACGCAACACCGCCGCCGGGCAGGATGCCTTCCTCGACCGCTGCCCGAGTGGCATGAAGCGCGTCTTCAACACGAGCTTTCTTCTGTTTCATGTCGGCTTCGCTGCTTGCTCCCACCGAGATAATCGCCACGCCGCCGGACAACTTAGCCAATCGTTCTTGCAGTTTCTCGCGATCGTAATCGCTCGTAGTCTGCTCGATGCTCTTGCGAAGTTGCTCGATCCGCTTCTGCACGTCTTCGTGGCGGCCCGCCCCTTGGACAATGGTCGTGTCGTCCTTGGTGACGGTGATCTTCTTGGCGCGGCCCAACTCCGCCATCGTGATGTTCTCGAGCTTCTTGCCGAGGTCTTCGCTGAGCACGGTGCCGCCGGTAAGGGTGGCGATGTCCGCCAACATGGCCTTGCGACGATCGCCAAAGCCGGGGGCCTTCACCGCGCAGACGTTCAAAATCCCGCGGAGCTTGTTGACCACCAGGGCTGCCAGAGCCTCGCCCTCGATGTCCTCGGCGATGACCAAAAGTGGTTTGGCTTTTTGACTTGTCTGCTCAAGAATCGGCAGCAGATCCCGCAAATTACTGATCTTCTTTTCGTGGATCAGTAGATAGGCATCCTCCAGTACGCACTCCATGGCGGTGGTTTCGTTGATGAAGTACGGCGACAGGTAGCCCTTGTCGAACTGCATGCCTTCCACTAACTCGAGCGTTGTCTCGGTCGTCTTGCCTTCCTCAACCGTGATGACCCCGTCCTTACCAACCTTTTCCATCGCGTCGGCCAGCAGGTCGCCAATCATGCGATCATTGTTGGCGCTGATCGCGCCGACATGGGCAATTTCCTGCTTGCTGGAGACCTTTTTGGCCATCTTATCGAGTTGCGCGACTGCCGCCGCGACGCCCTTTTCGATGCCGCGCCGAACTGCCATCGGATTGCTGCCGGCGACAATGTTCCGCGTGCCTTCGCGGAGAATTGCCCGGGCAAGCACGGTGGCGGTTGTCGTGCCGTCGCCGGCCAGTGAAGAAGTCTTGTCGGCCACTTCATGGACCAGCTTCGCACCCATGTTCTCGAACGGGTCTTCCAGTTCGATTTCTTTGCTGACCGTAACGCCGTCTTTGGTCACCGTCGGACCGCCGAACGATTTGTTGATGATCACGTTCCGGCCTGTTGGTCCCATCGTGATGGCGACTGCGTCGGCCAGCTTGTCCACGCCGCGGAGCATCTTGGCCCGCGCGGCATCTTCAAAAAGTAGTTGCTTTGGCATGACAGATTTTCCTGATCTTGATTTGCCGGCTTCACTGCCGACCGCCTGGTCGGGTATTCGCCGGAGCGTGTTCGAATTGATTCGGCCTGGCGGACGACGCTAAGCACATACAACTCAACTGACCACCTTGGCCAAAATGTCGCTCTCACGGAGGATCTTGTATTCCTCGCCGTTGACTTCGACTTCCGAGCCGCCGTACTTGCCGAAAATCACTTCGTCGCCAACGCTCACCGATAGCTCGCCCCGGTTGCCGCTATCAAGCAGTTTGCCGGGACCGACAGAAACCACTTTTCCGCGTTGTGGTTTTTCCTGGGCCGCGTCCGGCAGTACGATGCCACCCGCGGTCATTTCTTCCGCCTCGAGCGGTTGCACTACCACGCGGTCGTCTAGTGGTCGTAGTTTGATCTTTGCCATGTGTAAGTTCCTTGTGTTGTTATTGGGAGTATTCGAAAGAGGGCTCTTTGAATCAAACCGATCGCCTCGGCGTCGATATTTTCCGTGGTTCGTGGTCCGTTGTTCGTTGCATTTTTTGCTGACAACGCACTCTTACATCATTCCCGGCATGCCACCCATGCCACCCATGCCACCCATGCCACCCATGCCGTGGTCATGTTGGTGGCCGCCTGCCGGTTCTTCGTCTTTCTTCGGTATCTCCGTGACGAGCGAGTCGGTAGTGAGCAGGAGGGCCGCTACGCTGGCCGCGTTCTGCAGGGCGGTCCGGACAACCATCGCCGGATCGACAATGCCTGCGGCTGCGAGGTCGCAGTACTCGTCCTTGTCGGCGTTGTAGCCGTCGTTCTTGCCCTTCATCTGCCGGACGCGGTTGACAACCACATCGCCATCCACGCCCGCGTTTTGGGCAATGTACTTTAGGGGGAAATGGAGCACGTTGGCCACGATCTGGGCGCCATGTTTTTCATCACCATCGAGATCGAGCTTCTTCAAAACCTTTTCACACCGCAGCAAGGCAACACCGCCGCCGGTCACGATGCCTTCTTTGAGCGCGGCCTGCGTGGCGTTCCGGGCGTCGTCGAACAGGAACTTGCGTTCCTTCAATTCCGATTCCGTCGTGGCACCGACCTTGATCTGCGCCACGCCTCCGGCGATCTTTGCCAGGCGTTCTTGCAATTTTTCGCGGTCGTAGTCGCTGTCGGTTGCGTCGATTTCGCGGCGAACTTGCTCGGCGCGGCCGGCGATTGCGTCTTTTGAACCGCCTCCGCCGATGATGGTCGTCTTATCGCTATTGACGATGACCTTTTTGGTCTTGCCCAGGTCGGAGATTTTCACGCCATCGAGCTTCACGCCGAGATCCTTGAAGATCGCGGTGCCGCCCGTCAGCGTGGCGATATCGCCCAGCATTGCCTTGCGGCGGTCGCCATATCCCGGGGCCTTCACCGCACAAACCTGCAGGATACCGCGGAGTTTGTTGACCACCAGCGTCGCGAGCGCCTCCCCTTCGATATCCTCGGCGATAATCAACAGCGGTTTGCCTGCCTTGGAAATCGCTTCGAGAATTGGCACGAGGTTCTTCGCACTCGAGATTTTTTCCTCGTAAACCATCACGAAACAGCCTTCCAACTCAACCGTTTGTTCGTCTTGATTCGTGACGAAATGGGGCGAGAGAAAGCCTCGATCGAACTGCATGCCCTCGACGACTTCCACCGTCGTCTCGTTGCCACGGCCTTCTTCCACCGTGATCACGCCATCCTTGCCGACCTTGGTGAATGCGTCGGCCAGCACGCTGCCGATCGTCGGATCGTTATTACCGGCAATCGACGCAATTTGTTGCAAGGCCTTCTTGTCTTTCACGTCGACCGTCTCGGCCTGCTTGCGGATGGCCTCGGAAACGGCATCAACCGCCTTGTGGATGCCGCGGCCCAGGGCCATCGCGTCGATTCCGGCGGCGATCATCTTCAGGCCTTCGCGGAAAATTCCCGCAGCCAGGACCGTGGCGGTTGTCGTGCCATCGCCGGCCACGTCGTTCGTCTTGCTGGCGGCTTCCTTGACGAGTTGCGCGCCAAGGTTCTCGTATGGATCGTCCAGCTCAATATCCTCGGCCACGGTGACGCCATCCTTGGTGACCTTGGGCGAGCCCCAGCCCTTATCCAGCACGGCGTTGCGGCCGCGGGGACCGAGCGTGCTACGCACGGCCCGGGCCAACTTGTCGACGCCGGCCGCCAGCGGGGCACGCGCTTCGTCCTCAAACACCATCTGCTTTGCAGACACGCGGTAGTCCTCCAATTACGGGTAGGATGAACGGTAGGGTAAATGCCTGACGGGAGCATGAAGAGACGCTCCCGACCAATTCGTGAGGGATATCCCGTGAACAGCCTGAACTGGCAGGCGCACCACGAGAGACCATAACTTAACGCAAGCGACGTGCCATTGCCAAGGATGCCGCCGTAACTAATTGTAAAATTTGACCTTATGTCTTCTACGGGAAGATGGCGTGGCCGAGGCCGGCGGGGCAAGTTCGCGAGCGAGTGCCACTTTGGCAGTCATTCGGGCCGATGTCGGCCAAGGATGCTTGCCTGCTCCCGATCGGCTGCCATCAGCCGTAGCGGGCCATGATTCGATCAATCACCCACGGAAACCAGCGGTTCGCCGTCACCAACAACCAGCCGCGCCAACTCGGGATGATCTCGTGCCGGCCACGCTCCATGGCCCGCACTGTGGCGCGGGCGACCCGCTCGGGCGACACGGGCTGCGATTCCTTCCAAGGCAGTTCGCCGTGCTCCTCGATCAGGTGCTGAAAGAATTCGGTGTCGGTCGGGCCGGCAGCCACCGTGAGCACGTCGATCCCCAGCCGCGCAAACTCCGCCCGCAACGCTTCGCCAAAGCCCTGCAGGGCAAACTTACTCGCCGAATACTCGCTTTTGTGAGGGCAACCGCGTTTGCCGAGAACTGAGCCAATGTTCACGACGATCGGCTGACGGCCGGCACGCAATAGCGGCAGCGACTCGCGGATCAGTTCGACCGGCGCGAAAAAGTTCACTTCCATGATTGGTCGCAGCCGCCCCGGATCGGCGTCGGCAAACCGGCCGTGCGCGCTGATCCCCGCGTTGTTGATGAGAATGTCCAGGCCGCCAAGTTGATCGCGAGCCGATTCTAGGGCGTTGAGTCGTGCAACAGGGTCCGTCACGTCGCCGACGACCACCACCGCTCGGCGGCCAAGCCTTGCGACTTGCTCGGCAACCTCGGCTAGCCGCTCTTCGCGCCGGGCCAACAAGACCAGATCGACGCCCTGACGCGCTAACTCGATCGCCAGGGCGCGGCCGATACCGCTCGATGCGCCGGTAACAAGTGCCCGCCGGTCAGTGAGTTGTCGACGCGTCATGGCCGGTCAATATGCCACAACACGAGCGGTCACGCCACATCGTCGCTGGAACGACCGTTGTCGGACTGGCCGTTGCCGTCCTGATGGACCGCCGGCTGACCGCTCCGCTGGGCCTCGCCATCGGCCTGAAACACCGCGCCGGTCAATCGCAGCCGGATGACTGTCTCCGCGGGGCTGATCCTGCCCAGAAATTTTCGCGGCATGCGGCAATGGACGGAAACACGCTCCTCGGCGTAAGTGCGGCTGAGGATTTCGCCGTGCTGGGCGAGATAGGCGAGCAGCCGGCCGTTGTCGACGCCCGTCTCCACGTCGACATCCAGGAAATGCTGGCTCAGGGCGTCGCTCACGGCCGCCGCTAGCCGCGGCAATCCCTGGCCGGTCCGCGCGCTGATCGGAATGGCCGCTGGGTAGCGTTGCTGCAACATCTCCGCGGAGCCACCCTCCTCGATGGCGTCGATCTGGTTGAGCACCAGGATGGTATCCTTTTCGCGGATACCCAATTCTTCGAGAACTTCGTACACCGCCGCGATCTGTCGCAATGTGGCCGGATTACTCGCATCGGCGACGTGGAGCAGCAAATCGGCCTGCCGGGCTTCTTCCAGCGTTGCCGTAAAACTGGCAATCAACCGGTGGGGCAGATCGCGGATGAAACCCACCGTGTCGCTCAGCAACACCGGTCCCCAGCCGGGAAGCTGCCACCGCCGCGTCCTCGTATCGAGCGTCGCAAACAATTGGTCGACGGCTAGTTCGTCCGCCCCGGTCAACGCATTGAGCAGTGTGCTCTTGCCTGCGTTCGTGTAGCCGATCAGCGACACGGTCATGTGGTCCGCCCGAGCGGCCACCTCTCGCTCGCGGCGGCGGAGCACCTTGTCGAGTTCGCCGCGCAGTTCGACAATCCGCCGCTCGACGAGCCGGCGATCCGTTTCGATCTGCTTTTCGCCGGGTCCACGCATCCCCACGCCCGCCTTGATCCGTGACAGATGGGTCCACATCCGCTTCAGCCGCGGCAGCGAGTATTCAAGCTGAGCGAGTTCCACCGCCAAACGCGCTTCGTGGGTCCGGGCACGCGTCGAGAAAATGTCGAGAATCAACTCGGTGCGGTCGAGCACCTTGATGTCCAGGGCCTGTTCGAGATTCCGCACTTGGGCGGGAGACAGGTCGTTGTCGAAAACCACCACGTCGGCATCCGTGGCCCGGGCCAACAAACCGAGTTGCTCGAGCTTGCCCTTGCCGAGATAGGTTGTTTGATCGGGCGTCTGGCGGCGTTGAGTCAGTCGGCCCACGACCTCCGCCCCCGCCGACTCGACCAGGCCTTTTAGCTCTTCCAGATTGTCGTGATCGTCTTGGCGATCCGGCAACTCCACTCCGACCAGAATGGCCGACTCGCTTTCGACGCTCTGATTACGATCCAGTTCCTGTGCCAGTGGTTGAGACTCCTATCGAAGGTCGCGATCGTCCCCTCCCTATTATACGCCCCCGTCAAGGTCCACCGTCGGGGTCTGGTCCATTTTTCGGCCAACAGGCATCGACTGAGCCGGGATTGCGTCGACCGAAAACTTGGATCTGACCCCCGGCCGCCCGTCGGCGGCTGTTTCCAGCACGCAACCTGCTGCCATGCCAGACGTCATCTGTTCCGCCTCCCTCGGTACGCCGCTGCCTGGCAACTCTTCGCTGCGGCCGCTGTCACCGCGTTGGACAGCCTGGAACGGAGCAGCCAATGGCAACGGTAATGGAAAACCCCCCTGCACCACGGCCGCTTAACGCCGCCA
>JAKEGR010000211.1 GCA_022615465.1 Planctomycetota bacterium
AAGGCGAGCCAGACGGTGCGAGGGAGAACAACGTCCACATTGGCCGGCACGGCGAATTTGACGGTGTGCTTGCCGTTGTTGCCAAAATCGACGTGGCCCTGCGTGCCGGGTATGGCGACGCCGCCGGCGCCGGGGCAGTCATCGAATAATTGAAAGTCTACGGCGAACGCTCCGACGCCTTCGCTGTCGGTGTTGCCGTCCACGTCGAACTCCATGCGATCGAGCTGACAGCCGGCGACTCGCGTAAACGAAATATCGTCGGCGATGGTAATGCCTCCTCCGTAGCCGGTGGCGCTGGTGCCGAGTGTGTTGGAGTAGGCGAGATTGTCTGCGATGCCTGAGCGAGCGATGTCCTCCGGCGGCTCTGCAAGCAGAATGAGCACCGGCATCGCGCAAGCAAGCAGCGATAAACCAGAATACATGGCTCCCCCCGAAATCCCCCTTGAATCACGTCATTCTGAGCGGGGCGGAATGGAGAATCCGTCGCTCCGCTCTCAATGACATAGGCGAATGACGACTCTGGACTCGACTCTATCGGCCGGCGTCGTCAGAGTCGTCAGTTGCACGTCCTGCCCGTCCCCGGGTGCGGCCTGCCAATCCACGCTTGCTCGGCGCCTCCACGAATCGCAGCAGTTTCTTTGTCGCAGGCGTGCGTGCCATTACTCGCAGGGCACAAACGCGATCTGCGAAGCCTCCCGCTCCGCCGTACAACACCTTGTATGCCTCGCGGAGTGCAACGAGTTCGTCCCGGCCATACTCGTTTCGCCGCAAACCAATCCGGTTTAACCCCGCCACCCGCCCCATCGAATCCGAAAGGGCAAACGGCGGAATATCCATCCTTACGCGGGCCGCACCGGCGACCATGGCCAGTTCCCCGATCCGCACGAACTGATGGATGGCCGCGGCCCCACCGACGGTGACGCGGTCCTCCACGGCTACATGTCCGGCCAGTAATACATTATTGATCAGCGTAACCTTGTTTCCAACTGTGCAGTTGTGACCAACGTGGGCTCCCGCCAGCAAAAAACACCCTTCGCCGATTATTGTCTCCGAATCGGGAATGGTTCCCCGGTGGATGGAAGCGTTCTCGCGGATAATGCAGCCGCGGCCGATGCGGCAGAAGCTCCGCTGACCCTGGTACTTTATGTCTTGGGGAGCATGGCCGATGACCACGTGCGGATGGATTTCGCAATCGGGCCCGAGGGTCGTCCAGCCTGTGACGAACACGGCATGCAGAAGCCGGCAGTTGGCCCCGATTTCAACTTCTCCTTCAATGACGCAGAACGGTCCGATATGGGCCGTTGGGTCGATCTTCGCTCGCGGATCGACGATCGCTGTGGGGTGAACGGGCACGGTGAACCTACCGGTGAGAAAGTTGTTCGTTCAGCCAATCCATGGTGATGCCCTTGTCCTTGAGTAATCGGGCCACGCCGGACGATTCGTCGCGAAGCAGGGCGAAGAGCAGGTGCTGCGGCTCGACTTCGCCGGCGCCGAGGCGGTTGGCAGAGTCCACGGCAAGGATCATCGTGTGCCAGAACTTGGGCGAGCGGAACGCCTTGGCCAGTTCCTGCTGATGCACCCATTCAAAATCGCCATGTCTCGAGTGGGCCAGGTCGTGATCTCCCTCGACATTGCTGCGCAGCATGGCGAGGACCTTATCGCGAAGACGATTGGGTTCGACGCCCTGCTCGTGAAGCACGCGTGATGGCAGCGCATCGGGTAGTTGCAGGAGCGCGAGAACGAGGTGTTCGGTGCCGATGTAGCGGTGCTTGGAATTTCGCGCCTCAACGATCGCCAGCGAGATGATTTCCTTGGTCTCGTTGGTTTGCGGGCGGCGTCCAACGCTGCCGTTGCTGTCGCCGCGCTTCATTTGCGAGGCGAGTTTGTCGCGGACCTTATTCAAGTCCACGTCGAGCAGCCGCAATGCTTCGGTGGCCACACAGGCGCCTTCAGCGATCAGCCCGAGGAGAATGTGCTCCGGAGCGAGATAGTTGTGGTTGAGCCGCGCGGCCTCCTGGTTCGCGAGTGCCATCGCGTGACGCGCTCGATCAGAAAATCTTTCCTGCATGGTTTCATCCCCAACGTGGCAGCCCGGTCGTGCGGGCGATTCAAGTTTCCGAAACGTCCCGGCCCAGCATCGTGGAAGGGGGCGAGCATGTCAACGCATTGATTTGGTGCAATTGATCCATGGGTGCAAATGCTGATATTCCGCTATTTCCGTATTCGAACCGGAGAATTTCAGATGAAAAGGAGGTCATCATCGGCCCCCCGGGCGCGGGCGGCCACGGCGCCATAGACTTCGCAGGATCGGTCGCCGCGCCGGATCGCTTTTGCACACTCTTCAAGGGTTGCACCAGTGGTGCGAACATCGTCGACGATAAGAACTCGCGCAGCCCGCAGGCGTGCGCCGGAGATCAGGGAAAAGGCGCCGCGGATGTTTTCGAAACGCTGCGCGTACGAAAGGCCGACCTGACGCGGGCCGGCGCGCGTCCGGCGAAGGAGCGAGGCGCATGGCAGATCGAGTTTTTGTGCGATGCCACGCGCGAGTGCGCGGGCAACGTGTGGTCGGCCTTTGATCATGCGACGCCAGTGCGTCGGTACGTACGTGACGGCTTCCACGCGGTCGGCCCAGCTCGCGGCAGCCACGCGATCCGCCAACCACTCGACCAGAAGGGGCTCCACGTCGGCTCGCTCGTGAAACTTGAACTGCCGAACCAACGCCCCGGCCTTGCCGTCATACCCACCCACGCGCAATGTGGCGATAATGCGCGGCTGCTCGTCGCGACAGACGCCGCACCCCTCCGCGGAGACCTCAAACGGACCCACGTCACCTGCACAAACCGGACAGCACGTTGCGAGTCGTTCTTGCATCACCTGTTTTGCG
>JAKEGR010000025.1 GCA_022615465.1 Planctomycetota bacterium
CGAATGCTGAAGTGGCCGTTCCGGGGTTGCGCTCGTGGTGTGCTGGTAGCAGCGTGAGGGAGTCGCAGGCTCCCGACCCGCCACCATCCGTTGCTGCGCCCGGCGTTCCGTCTCCCTTGGCGTGCCCTGGGGGGCGCTTTACAATCTCAGCGGGGATACGCCATCGCTGTCGATGCCTGGCATCGTGGCGGTTACATGGAGTTTTTTAGCACTTCGCCTGGACCGCGATATCATGGTTTCCACGAACGGCAGCAAGCCAACAACTGTTTTGATCCGTATCCTTCGTCAGGATGCCCCCGGCAAGCCGCCGAGGTGGGAGAGATATCGCGTCCCGTATGAGCCGAATCTCAATGTGATCAGTGTGTTGCAAAAGATCGCAGCACAAGCCGCCACGGAAGACGGCAAGAAGACGCCCCCCGTCGCATGGGAATGCAACTGCTTGGAAGAAGTCTGCGGTGCTTGCACGATGCTCGTAAACGGCCGGACGCGGCAAGCCTGCTCGGCATTGGTCGACCAACTGCTCAACGAGCACCCCGGCGAGATCACGCTGCAGCCGATGAGCAAATTTCCCGTCGTGCGGGATCTCGTCGTTGACCGCCGACGGATGTTTCGGGCATTGCAGAAGGTGCGCGCTTGGATTCCGGTCGACGATTATTCCGATCGCGGCCCTGGTCCCCGCGAGGTGCCAGAGGCGCAGCAGCGTCGCTACCCGCTTTCGGAGTGTATGACGTGCGGCTGCTGCTTGGATGCCTGTCCACAGTACGCGAAGGCCGAAATCGAGCAACTACCAACCGAGAGCGCCGCGGCATTCGAAGCACGTCAGAAGGCCGTGTTTGATCGCGGCTTTGTTGGCGCGGCCACGATCAGCCAGGTAGTGCTGTTCAATGATCACCCCACGGGGCAATTAAACGCTTGCGAACGGCTTGAAGCACTCATGGCCCCCGGCGGCATCCAGGTTTGCGGCAATGCCCAAAACTGCGTGGCCGTTTGCCCCAAGAACATCCCACTGACCCGCTCCATCGCCCGCGCCGGACGAGCCACCACGCTCCATTGGATCAAGAGTTGGTTTGATCGGTAGCCACGGAGCGACCAGCCGCAGGACTTGGTGACTCCCAAAACGTGGTGCTTTTCCTGGGACGGCGTTTTGTTTTGCACACCCGCTGGATTATAATGTTTACCGGGCGGCGTACACGGAGCCCACTTTCACCAACGCTAGAACGTGACCATGTCGACGATCGTTCCCGTCAAGGCATCGCTTCCGCTGCAAGAACACGTCTACTTACCTGGTGTCTCGTACGCGACGTACGAAGCGATCCTTACCGAAATCGAAGATCGCCGTCGGCTTCGCATCACTTACCACCACGGTGAAATGGAGATGATGTCACCCTCGCAAGATCACGAACGAGCGAAAACCCTAATCGGCCGCATGATCGAAACGCTCACGGAAGAGCTAGGCATTCCCGTGTTGAGCTGTGGCTCCACCACCTTTAAGAATCAACTCAGGGACTGCGGCCTGGAGCCGGATGAATGTTACTATGTGCGGAACGAGGCAGTCGTGCGGGGGCGGAAGATCAAGCTCGGCGACGATCCGCCTCCCGATCTCGTGTTGGAGGTGGACGTCACGACCAGCGTCATCGACCGGTTTCCGATCTACGCGGCACTGAGCTTTCCGGAAATCTGGCAGTATATCGATGGCGAGATTGTCATTCACTTGCTTCAGGAAAGCGGCCTATACGTTGTTACCCAACAAAGCGTGGCTTTGCCGACGGTGCCGGTAAAGAAACTGGTTGCACACATCGAGCGATGCGATGACACGGACGAAACCACTTGGATTCGCGCCTTCCGTCAATGGGTTCGTGGTGGTATGAACTGATGGCTGACTGGCTGACCGCTAATGGCTATCAGTCTGTTGAAAAAGGGAACTGGCTTGCGGAACGCTTGAAGAATCGCCTCAGCTTGGCGTGGTCGTGCGTCGTGCCTGTCACCTTTTTCAACGCCCTGCCAACAGCTAACCGCTTCTTCCTCACGCCGGCTGCAGCTCCGCCTTGCGATCGGCAATCACTCCGGCCTGGATGCTTGCTGGCACGGGACGATACTTGGCCAGTTCCATCGTGAACGTGCCCTGCCCTTGCGTCATCGAACGCAGGTCGGTCGAGTAGCCGAATGTTTCGGCCAGTGGTACCTCGGCCATGATCTTGGTGATGCCCCCGAGCATATCGGTCGACATCACAATGCCGCGGCGGGCCGAGATGTTGCCCACCACGCTGCCCTGGAACTGCTCGGGCACTTCCAGTTCCATCAGCATGATTGGCTCCAAGAGCACCGGCTTCATCTTCGGAAACATCTCGCGGAAGCAGTTTTGGGCGCAGACCATGAAAGCCATGTCGGAGCTGTCGACTTCGTGGTGCTTTCCGTCGTTCAGGTCGATCTTGATGCTGACGACCGGGAAGCCCGCGACCGGGCCTTTGGCCAGCATGTTGCGGAAGCCTTTTTCGATGGCCGGAATGAAGTTCTTGGGAATGCGACCGCCGACGACATTGTCGACGAACATCAACTCCCCCTCGGTCTCGGCCACCTCTTCGTCGGTCATGGGACTCATCTGACCGACGATGTGCGCGTATTGGCCGGAGCCGCCCGTCTGCTTCTTGTGCGTGAAGTCATAGGCGACTGCCTTGGTGGCCGATTCCCGGTAACTGACCTTCGGCGGGCCGACCTCGACCTCGACCCGATACTCCCGACGGATCCGCTCAACATAAATCTCAAGGTGCAACTCGCCCATGCCGGCGATCACGGTCTCGCCCGTCTCCTCGTCCGTCATGACCTGGAACGTGGGGTCTTCCTTGCGGAACCGTTGCAGGGCCTTCGAAAGGCGGTCGCCGTGATCACGCGACAGCGGGGCGATCGACATCTTGATCACTGGCTTGGCAATAAAGATATTCTCCAGCGTGCAGTACTTCGGCTCGCTGGAGTACGTGTCGCCGCTGGCGCAATCAATGCCCATGATGGCTACGATATCGCCTGCCGAGGCGGCATCGATTTCCTCGCGCTTATCGGCGTGCATCTTGACAATCCGGCTGAATCGCTCCTTCTTGCCGGTCCGCTGGTTGTAGTACGTGCCGCCCTTCTCGACGCGACCCTGGTAAATTCGGGTAAAAGTGAGCTGACCGAACTCGTCGTCGACGATCTTGAATGCCATGCCGACGAATTGCTTCTGAGCATCCGGCGTCAGTTCGACCACCTTCTCCTGGTCGCCAGGATCCTTGCCATGGACCGATGCGTCGAGCGGCGATGGCATGTACGAGACGATCGCGTCGAGCAGCGGCTGCACCCCTTTGTTGCGGTAAGCCGTGCCCAAGTAGACCGGAGTGAATTCCTGCTCGATGACTGCGTGGCGAATCACATCATGGATCAACGACTCGGAAACGTGGTCCTCGCTGAGCAACAGTTCCATCAATTGGTCACTGTACATCGAAAGAGCTTCCAGCATGTGGTGCCGGGCTGCCTCGGCCTCTTTCCGCAGCGGGGTGGGGATCGCTTCCTCGCGGAGCTTTTCGCCACTGGAACCGTCAAAATAGATCGCCTTCATCGTGACCAGATCGATCACTCCCTCGAACTTCTCCTCACGGCCGATCGGAATCTGCATCAAGCAGGCATCGCAGCCCAACTTCTCCTTGAGCTGCCGGACCACGGACTCCGGATTCGCTCCGGTGCGATCCATCTTGTTAATGAACGCCAAACGCGGAACATGGTAGCG
>JAKEGR010000212.1 GCA_022615465.1 Planctomycetota bacterium
AGATGGTCCGCGGCGGCTCGACCTGCATTGTTCGCGTCGGCGGCGCTAAGCTATGCCTGCGAGGCTGCCAGTTTCTTCAGGTGATGGTGCAGTTGAGGTTGACGGCATGAGTCACTCGGCGGCCGAACTCGAAGTCGGTCAGGCGGGCCGTGTCGTGCGAGTGGCCGGTACGGATGATATCAGCCGTCGATTGCTCGAAATGGGCGTCACGCCAGGAGTGGAAATCCGCCGGCTGGGGGCCGCGCCGCTCGGCGACCCGTTGGAGTTTGAATTACGCGGCTACCGCTTGAGTTTACGAAAGGCGGAAGCGAGGCATATCGAAATTGCCGCTCCATTGCCGCTGCCAACCACGGAGCAAGTGAAACGGTGAGGAGACTGCTTGCCGGCAATCAGCCCCATCCCGCCCCCCATGCCAACTTCCGCTCCATCGAAAGTCATCCGCGTTGCTCTCATCGGCAATCCGAACACGGGCAAGAGTACGCTCTTCACCGCGCTGGCAGGCGTACGTCAGCGTGTCGGCAACTACCCGGGCGTAACGGTCGAAAAAAAAACGGGCCATCTATGGCAGAATGGCCTGCTGTTCGAGTTGATCGACCTGCCAGGCACGTACAGCCTTGCGCCCCGCTCGCCCGATGAAATGGTGACCGTCAACGTGTTGCTCGGCCAGGGTGGTCACGGCGAGCGGCCGGATGTCGTGCTCTCGATTGTCGATGCCAGCAACCTCGAGCGGAACTTGTTTCTAGTAAGTCAGGTGCTGTCGCTTGGCCTGCCTACGGTGGTCGCGCTCAATATGGTCGATCTGGCGCACGATCGTCAGATCAAGATCGATGTTGACTCGCTTGCCCGCCGGCTCGGCGTCCCAGTCATTCCCGTCCAGGCCAATCGTCGTATTGGTCTGGCGGAACTCAAAGCCGCACTGGCAGCGGCGGTCCGTGCCGACCCACGACCTTCGGACAACCTCTTTCCTGAAGCCTTTCGCAATCAGGTCCGCGAGGTCAGTCGGTGGCTCAATCTGGAGCGAACCGAACCCGTGCCAGATTTTCTCGTCGAGCGGCTGCTCCTCGATGGCAACGGCTATCTGGAACAGATCCTCGTCAACGGGCAAGGCGACGCGGGGGCGGAGCGATTGCGTCAAGCGCGCGACTCGCTCTCAGCGGCGGGGCTGTCCGTACCCGCCGTTGAAGCCATGTCTCGCTATAACTGGATTGCCCGCACGCTCGACGGCATCGTCCACCGGCCGGATGGCTACCAACCGACCACCAGCGACCGCATCGACGCCGTGCTGACGCACAAGGTTTTCGGCACGGTCGTTTTCGCGATCGTGATGGCCTTGTTGTTCTCGTCAATTTTCAAGTGGGCCGATCCGCTGATGGGGATCGTCGACAACGCAGTCGGTTGGCTCTCAGGGCAGGTCGAAACCATACTTCCCGCAGGTGCCCTGCAATCGCTGCTGGTCGACGGCGTAATCGGCGGCGTGGGCGCAGTCGTTGTCTTCCTGCCGCAAATTCTGATTCTGTTTTTCTGCATCGCGCTGTTAGAAGACTGCGGCTACATGGCACGAGCCGCGTTCCTCATGGACCGACTGATGGCCGGCGTCGGCCTGAGCGGCAAGTCGTTCATTCCACTCCTTTCGTCGTTTGCCTGCGCGGTGCCAGGCATCATGGCCGCGCGGGTCATTGAAAACCGCCGCGATCGGCTAGCCACCATTCTCATTGCCCCGCTTATGAGTTGCTCGGCCCGGCTGCCGGTCTATGTGATTCTCATTGGCGCGTTTGTCCCTGACCGGCGGTATGCTGGCGGCCTGCTCGGTCTCCAAGGGCTGACCCTGTTGGCCATGTATTCGATCGGCGTGATCGTGGCGATCGGCGTCGCCTGGCTGCTCAAGAAGACACTGCTGCGTGGCGAAACACCTCCTTTCATACTCGAACTGCCAAGCTATAAGATTCCCTCGGCTCACACCATCGCGTATCGCATGGCCGAGCGTGGCTGGGCGTTTATTGCCCAGGCGGGCACGGTGATTTTCGCCGTGACCGTTCTCATCTGGGCGTTGTCCTACTACCCGCGCTCAAACGAACAGGTCAATAGCGAGATCGCCAACGAACGAACCAAACTCGAAGCCGCCGTGACCGCTGCCCCGGTCGGCACGGAAGCACACGCGGCCGCCAGGAATGCGCTTTCGTCCTTTGTCGAGCCCACGAATCTCGAACATTTCTCGGCAAGCCAGCATCAGCGGTATAGCTTCCTCGGCCGCGCTGGACAGTGGATCGAGCCGGCTGTCCGGCCACTCGGCTGGGACTGGCGAATTGGCTGCGCGGTGATCGCTTCGTTCCCGGCCCGCGAGGTGGTGATGGGCGTGCTCGGCGTGATTTATCATTTGGGCGGCGACATCGATGTCGGCGCCGAAAACGACCAGAACCGCCTGCGGCAACAGCTTCGCGCGGCCCGCAGGGAAGGCACCGGCCAGCCTGCGTACAATTTGCCGGTGGCGCTGTCGATCATGGTGTTTTTCGCACTGTGCGCCCAATGCGCGGCAACGCTTGCCGTAATTCGCCGTGAAACGGATAGCTGGCGGTGGCCGATGTTCACTTTTGCCTACATGACCACGCTCGCCTACTTTGGCGCGCTGGTGACCTATCAAATCAGTGTTCGTTTGTTCTGACTATTTTACCGCGTCGCTTGCGACGCATGTAGATCGCCCCATGCAAGACATCATCACCATTTCGATCGTGGCACTTGCCGGCGGATTCCTGTTGCGCCGCGCTTGGATGCGAATCGCGAACCGCCAACGCGGTGTCTGTGGCTCTTGCTCTCATTGCAATTCATCCGACACAATGAAATCCTTGCCGCTGGTGACGATCAAGCAACTTCCTTCGTCGCGGGATTCCCCATTGGCCAGCCGGTAAGGCAATCGACCGGGCTTTCTCCGCGGCTTTGCGTGGGTGTTGTTTCTTATGAGTACAGCGACGGACCGCAACACGAGTCGCCCGCAGACCACTTTCACGTTTACCGCGCCGCAGAAACGGCGACTGCGGCGCGGCCTTCTCGCCTGGTATGCCAAACAAGCACGCGACCTGCCATGGCGCCGATCGCGAGATCCGTACCGGGTCTGGGTCAGTGAGATCATGCTGCAGCAGACGCAAGTGACCACGGTGAGGGACTATTTCCGGCGGTTCGTCCGTGCGTTTCCCAATGTGCGCCAACTGGCCGAGGCCGATGAACAGCAGGTACTCCTGCTCTGGGAAGGTTTGGGCTACTACCGCCGCGCTCGGCAACTGCACGCCACAGCCAATCGAATCGTCGCCGAGTATGACGGAACATTTCCCCAAAACGCCGCGGAGTTGCAACAACTTCCCGGCATTGGTCGCTATACGGCTGGCGCGATCGCGTCGATC
>JAKEGR010000213.1 GCA_022615465.1 Planctomycetota bacterium
GAAGTTGGTTTTTCCTTCCTTGGTTGCTGATCTTCAGGCAAAGGGGGCTGAAACCAGTCTTGCGGGATGCGCGATTTCCTCGGTTGCAGGGGAAGCGATTTCTCGGGAGGATTGCGATCGCGTTCGGGTTTCGTATCAAGTCGCTGTGCAACTTGCAGCGGCTGCGGACGCATCAATCCCGCCACGTCCAGCTTCCACGCGATGATGCACATCGGGATCAGGGACGCGAGAAAAAACACGAGTTGCATGAGAAAGCGCCCGAAGCCAGACCCGCGTTGCCGCCGGCGGTTCGCGGGCACTTCATGGACAACGATATCGATCGGTTCCATCGCCCTACCTCCACGCATAGTGTAACCAGAACGTGGCAAACGGCAAGAGTTCGCCACGGTCGGTCAGTGATTCCAATTGAGTCGGGGCGGCACGTCCTGATTGGGAAAACGGAACGGCCGTGAATTTCCTGCTTGTCCGCGTTCCACCCCAACGGTTATTCTGAATGGGGAGAAATACGACCATGCAATACAAGATTCCACTCGTACTCGCGCCTCAACCTGAAGGAGGCTACACCGTCACATCGCCGTTGCTGCCAGAACTCGTGACCGAAGGTGATACGGTCGAGGAAGCGATTGACAACGTGAAAGACGCGCTCGCGGCGGTGATCGAGACCTATGAGGACTTGGGGCGCTCATTGCCAAGGAATACTCGGGTCTTGGATTTGAGCACACCCCTGTCGTTTGAAACAGTGGTGACCGCGCCATGAAGTATCGCGAGGTCGCACGGAAACTTACTACGTTGGGCTGTCAGGAGCTACCACGCAAAGGTAGTGGTTCGCACCGCAAATGGCACAACCCGGCCACGCAACGGGCAACCGTGATACCAGATTGGGGTCGTCGCGATCTGAAACTGGGAACCGTCCGCGCGGTAGTGCGTCAGTTGGGTATCGAATGGAGTGGTTTTCAGAGCGTGTAACTCATCCCTCCACGCGCCGCGCGATCTCTTCCACCACATCGGCGCTCTTGACGCGCGACTGATCGAGAGTATCACGGTCGCGAATGGTGACAGTGCCGTCCTGCAGCGTTTGGCCGTCGACCGTGATGCAAAACGGCGTGCCCGCTTCGTCCTGCCGGCGGTAGCGGCGGCCAACGGCCCCCTTTTCGTCGTAGAACGCGATGAATCGCTGCTTGAGCGCGGCATAAATCTCTTTCGCCACCTCGGGCATGCCGTCCTTCTTCACCAACGGAAACACGGCCGCCTTTACCGGCGCGAGCCGCGGATGAAACTTCATCACCACGCGAGTCTGCATCGCGCCCTTGTCGTCCGGCGCTTGATCCTCGGTATATGCCTCGCACAGAACGGCCAGGGTAGCGCGGTCGGCCCCGGCCGATGGCTCAATCACGTGCGGCGTAAACCGCTCGCCGGAGATGTCGTCGCGGTACGTGAGATCGCGGCCGCTGCCTTTTTGGACCGGTTTGCCATCCGCCCCCAGTTCCAGCTCCAGGCAACCCGCGGCGTTTTTCACGAGCTTGCCCTCCATGTGGCTCCGCAGATCGAAGTCGCCGCGGTGGGCCACTCCTTCCAATTCGCCAAATTCGCCGGGCGGCAGAAACGGGAAGGCGTATTCGATGTCGGCCGTCCCGCACGAATAATGGCTGAGCTCCTCGGGAGGGTGCTCGCGCAGCCGGAGCCGATTGCTGGCCAGCCCCAGGCTTGTGTACCACGCCATTCGACGATCGCGCCAGAACTCATACCATTCGCGCGATGTGTCGGGATGGCAGAAAAATTCGATTTCCATCTGCTCGAACTCGCGCGAGCGAAATGTGAAATTCCGCGGCGTGATCTCGTTCCGAAAACTCTTGCCGATCTGCGCGATGCCAAACGGGATTTTCACGCGCGTGCTGTCCGTCACGTTCTTGAAATTGACGAACATGCCCTGGGCCGTCTCTGGGCGGAGGAAGGCTTTGTTCTCATCGCTTTTTATGGCGCCACAGCAAGTTTCGAGCATCAGGTTGAACTCGCGCGGCTCGGTGAGCGTGCCAATCTCAGTCGCTTCGGGCGCAAATACCTGGCTGAGATCCTTCACTTTGTCGAGCGACGTGGTCTCTCCCTGCCAAACGATTTGGTCGGCCTCCTTGGCCCGCAGCTTGAAGAACTTCTGGGCCCGCTGGGACATATCCTCCGCCTCGTGCTCCGCCACCGTGGCGATGAACACGCGCTGACCGCGATGTTCAGCCCAACGGCCGCGTACCTGGTCATACCGGTAGCGATGCTTGGTCTGCCGGCAGTCGACCATCATGTCATGAAACAGATCGTAATGGCCGGAACACTTCCACACTTGCGGGTGCATGATAATCGCACAATCGAGGCCAACCATTTCGTAGGTCGACGGCGCGCCCGGCGATTTCACCAACTCGTTGTGCGCGGTCACCATGTCGAGCCACCACGCCTCTCGAATGTTGCGCTTGAGCTCGACGCCCAACGGGCCGTAGTCCCAAAAGCCGCTCAATCCGCCGTAGATCTCGCTCGATTGAAACAGGAATCCCCGTCGCCGGCACAAGGATACAAGCTTGTCCATGTCCATGATGATGAATCGCTCGCGTTCTTCTCAGGCAGTCAAGTTAGTTGGAACGGGGCCATTTTACCGCTGTTCCTTGGTCAGCGTCTAGCATGGCAATTCGCATCTTACGTCTAATGGATGCGCCAAGTTTGCACGTCAAGCTCTGGCGCAACGTCAAGCCGGTCGATTTGCGCGCAATCGACCAGATCGTCCTCCAAGCCGATTGCCAACAAGTTCCGGCCGCCGAGCGTGTCCCGCAATTCGATCGCCAGTTGCTCACTCGGCTGCCGAGACGCGGCATTGGCCGCCGCGACCAGCGATTCCCAATGGCGACATGCCTCCCTGGCCGCTTCGTTCGTCTGCCATCGCTCGGTCGCCGTCGAACCGAGTTGGTGGACCATCGCCCCCGCAGCCAATAGATCCTCGTGCGTGGTGTTTCCCCCCGTGCCCGCGCAGAGGATGTCCACCCGCGGCTCATGCCTCACGGACGCCACGACGGTCGAGAGATTGACAATAGCGCCAACAACGATTCGCCGCGCTCGTCGGGCATGATCCAAGGCCCGCGTGCCGTTGGTCGTGGTAATGAATACACGGCGGCCGCCGACCACCTCGGGCGTGTACTCCGACGGCGAATTGCCCAAATCGAATCCCTCGATCCGCGAGCCGCCCCGCTCGCCGCCGAGAATCACGTTCGATCGGCCAGCTTCGGCCGCTGCGGCGAGTGCATCGCTCACTTCCAGAAACGGCACGACTTCGCCGGCCCCCGCCGCGACCGCCTGGCAAATCGTCGTGGTCGCCCGCAACAGGTCAATGACGACGACCGTGCTGCCGGCCAGTTCCGCTGCCTCCACCAACCCCGGCGAGAAATGCACATTCAGTATTCGTTCTTTCATGGATCCCTCACGGTTGCGGTTGCAATTGTTATTCAAACGAGTCTACTGGGATAGTCTC
>JAKEGR010000026.1 GCA_022615465.1 Planctomycetota bacterium
AAAAATCTTCTTCGGGCTTAGCGCGATCAAGTCCTGCGGCATCGGCGCGGCCGAGGCGATCGTCGCCGCACGCAAGAAAGGCGGGGCGTTTGCCAGCCTGTTCGACTACTGCGAACGCGTCGACCCCCAGGCCTGCAACCGCGCGACGATCGAAACGCTCATCAAGGCCGGCGCGTTCGATTCGCTCAGTGCGAAGCGATCGCAATGGCTGGCAGTACTCGAACGGGCCATGCAATCGGGTGCGGCGGTGCTAGCCGACCGACGCAGCGGCCAACGCGGTCTGTTTGAGGACACAGCCGATGACACGGCAACCACCGTCGCGGTGTCGCTTCCCGATATCCCGGAGTACGATGAGAAGCAACGGCTTGCGATGGAGAAGGAAGTGCTAGGTTTCTACCTCTCCAGCCATCCTCTTTCCGAACATGAAGCAACGCTCCGCACCTATTGCTCGCACACCAGCGCGCAGGTTGCCAGGCTCGACGCCCGGACGGAAGTGTTCGTGGCCGGCATGCTGGCAGCCGTGAAATTCGCTCACACCAAGAATCCACGGCCCGGAAGTACCCACGCCAAGTACGCGATGTGGGATCTGGAAGATCTCGACGGCCTCGTGCGGTGCATCCTGTGGCCGGAGCAGTTCGCGGAGTTCGGCCACTTGGTCAAACCAGACGCAATCTTGGCGCTGCGTGCCACGGTTGACCGCCGGCCCGGCGGCGAGGAGACGAATCTCATCGTCAACGAACTGATTCCACTCGACGAACTGTCGGAGCGGTTTACCAGCGGCATCGTGATCCGGGTCCGCGAAGACGTGCATGGCCTCGACGGACTCGCAAAGCTCCGCGAGATCGTCCGTGGTTATCCAGGCCCAAAGTCACTGCGACTGCGATTGGAACTGGCCGACAACGGTGCCGTGATGCTGGATTGCCCGAAGAGCGGCGTCGCGCTCGATCCCGAGCTGCGCCGCCGCGTGGAGGAACTTCTCGGCCCCGACAACTTTCGTCTGGTCGCTTCGCCGCGATCGAACCCGCCCGCTCCCACCAACACCCGCCGCCGGGCCATGGCGCGAAGTTAGGTATGTTCCATAGTCGAATCGGTTTGGGTCGACGTTTCACGGCCCGTGGTTCGATCCTGGCCCTCTTTTCTGACGCGGCTTGCCTCTCGACAGGCAAAGCCATAGACTCAAATGGGTTGTGTTACCGTGGCAAGCCCCGTGCCGCGTGTCCCCGCCGGTGTTTTTCTGAAAACCCCCCTTCCGTAACGCGGCCTGCGGCCGCAACCAAAAAGTAGTGGACATGGCACTAAACAACACGCGCACGGCGCGTGCATCACACAGAGAAAGACTCTAGCCTGGCACACGGGATGTGCCTGCCAAGATATCATGCTGCTCGTCGAAAACGTGAAGAAATCGTATCGCGAGCCGGACGGGCAGCGGCTGCTAGTTCTCGACGTACCCAGGCTGGAAGTTGGGGCCGGTGAGCAGGTCGTCATCCGTGGCCGGAGCGGTGGCGGCAAGACGACGTTGCTCAATGCGATTGCCGGTCTCTCGACGGTCGACGAGGGCCGGATCCGGATCAACGACACCGACGTGACGCAATTGCCGGAGGTTGTCCGCGACCGGTTCCGCGCCCGCCACATCGGTTTCGTGTTCCAGACGTTCAATCTGCTTGCGGGCTTTACGGCGTTGGAGAATGTTCTATTGGGCATGACCTTTACGGGGCAGCGGAGTGATCCGCAGCGGGGCAGTGAATTGCTGGAGCGCGTCGGGCTGGGGCATCGACTTACGCACAAACCGGCGGCACTTTCGGTTGGCGAACAGCAGCGTGTCGCCGTGGCGCGTGCCCTGGTGAATCGGCCGGCGCTGTTGCTCGCCGATGAGCCAACGGCCAACATCGACCCGGCCCATCAGCAGCAGGTCGTCGATCTGCTGCGGGATGCGTGCCACGGTGAAAACGTGGCCATGCTGCTGGTAACGCATGCGACGGAAGTTGCCGACCAGTTTGATCGCGTGGTTCACCTCGAAGAAGTGAATCGTGTTGTCTCGGCGTAAGAGCGCATCGGATAACGATCATGAGTTACTGGAAGATCGCTTGGCGAAACATCGAGCAACGAGCGCTGGCCTCGTCGCTCACCGCGCTGTCGATGGCATTGGGCGTGGCGGTGATGATCGCGGTGATTGTGATCCACAGCGTTGCCGTCCGCCAGTTTTCGCAAGACGCCCAGGGGTATCACTTGATCGTTGGCGGCAAGGGAGGCGCGCTGCAGCTCGTGCTCAGCACGGTTTATCACTTGGGGCAGCCGCTTTATCCGATTCCGTATAGCTACTATCAGAAATTCGTCGATGGTGAGTTCTCGAGCGTCACGGAAGTCGCCGTGCCGATGTGCCTGGGCGACAGCTACGAGTCGCCGGACGGCACGCTGTTCCGAATCGTCGGCACGACCGCCGATCTGTTCGACAAGATCCATTATGGCACCGACGCCCAGGGCGAACCCAAGTCGTATGAATTTCAGCCAGGGGGGCGGAACTTCAAGAGCGACAAGTTTTTCGAGGCAGTGGTCGGTTCCGTTGTGGCGGCTCGGGCGAGACTCCAGGTTGGTGATCTGATCGAGCCGACCCACGGCATCAGCGGCGAAGGGGACAAACATCGCGATTTTGAGGTCGTTGGCATTCTGGAGCCGACCGGCACAGCCCACGACCGGGCCGTGTTTGTGAACATCGAGGGTTTTTATTTACTTGAGGGGCACTCGCTCTCGCCGCATGAAGATGAGAAACTCGCGGACGACACGAACGCGGAAGCGACTGGCACCCACGAACATGGTCACGACGACGCAGAAGCGATCGCGCCGTTGCCGGTGGCCCAGCGCGAGGTGACCTCGATTCTTGTGCTGTGTAACAACCCGCTGGGGCCAACCGTTCTCGACACGGCCATCAACAAGAGCGAGGACCGCATTGCCCAGACGGTGGCTCCAGCCCGCGAGATCACGATGCTCCTGGACCGAATTGTCGGCCCGATTCGGATCGTGCTTTTGGTACTCACGATCCTGATCGTGATCGTGGCCGGCATCAGCATCTTGGTGAGCATCTACAATTCGATGAGCGAGCGGAGCCACGATATCGCCGTGATGCGGGCGTTGGGTGCCAGCCGCGGTGCGGTCATGCGAATCATTCTCGTGGAGTCGATCCTCCTGTCGCTGGGGGGTGGGCTGCTGGGAATCCTGTTGGCCCACGGCCTGATCGGTCTGGCCAGCCCTTATATCGTGGGGCGGACAGGCGTGTCGTTGAGCTTGTTCCAGTTCGACTGGCAGGAACTAGTGCTGATACCCGGCTTGATCGTGCTGGCCTCGCTGGTGGGCTTCTTGCCGGCCCTGGCTGCCTATCGAACCGATGTCGCCAAATCGCTCAGCGGCAGCCGATAGCGTCTATTGCCGATCAACTCGCCACATGGGTTACGGCCATGATTTCGCGGAAAGTGGCGGCGTGTTCCGATTTCCCCAAACCGGGTAGAATGGGAGAACCCACGCCACCCTGCGGACCTACACGGGTATTCATTGATGAGTCGCGCTGCTATCCATCCAATTCGCTTTTGCTTGCGGTACACGCTCCGGTTGCCGGCCGTGTTGCTGCTCCTGGCGGTCGTCTCCGTGGCGGAGAAGATTGCC
>JAKEGR010000214.1 GCA_022615465.1 Planctomycetota bacterium
AGGGAATCCAGGCACGACGTGCGATCGCGCCAAACTGAGGCGATTCTTCAATCGCTCCGCGAGCCAGTCCCCTTTTTGAACAGTCTGTTACGGGGGCTTTTTTCTTGCCGGCAGCCCAGCAGCCGCAACTGGGTGCCACCCTGCCACTCCTTGATTTACCACCTTCCTCGCGGTAGGCTCAGTTTTGTCGGCGGAAATCAAATTTCCTGTCAGTCCGTGGAGTTTCACCCCTTAGCATTTCCCATCCTCTCAGGAGAACTGAAGTGAAGCAAGAAACGCAAAACAGAGCATCGCGTCGCGAGTTCTTGAAAAATACGGGGCGGATTGCCGCGGTCGGAGCCTTGGCGGGAATCTCCACGCCCTACGTCCATGCCGCCGAAAACAACACGATCCAATTGGCCCTGATCGGCTGCGGCGGACGCGGCACCGGCGCGGCGGCGGACGCCATGTCGGTGAAGAATGGCCCGATCAAGCTGGTCGCGATGGCCGACGCTTTTCAGGACCGCATCGACAGCAGCTTTGCGGCCATCACAAAGCGGTGTGGCGATCAGGTGGACGTGCCAGATGACCGCAAATTTGTCGGTTTCGACGCCTATAAGAAAGCGATCGACTGTCTGAAGCCGGGCGACGTAGCGATTTTTGCCTCGCCCTCGGGCTTCCGTTGCCCGCAGTTTGCGTATGCCATCGAGAAGGGCGTGAACTCCTTCATGGAGAAGCCGATCACCAACGATGGTCCCACGACGCGCAAGATGTTCGCGCTGGCCGACGAATCGGCGAAGAAGAACCTGAAGGTGGGCGTGGGCCTGATGGTCCGGCACTGCCGTGCCCGACAGGCGCTCGCTCAGCGGATCAAGGACGGCGAGATCGGCGACCTGATCACGCTGCGAACCTACCGGATGCATGGCCCGATCGTCGGCTACTACCCTCCGAAGCCGGCCGGCATGAGCGAAGTCGAGTTCCAGGTTCGCAAGTTTCATGCGTTTCTCTGGGCCAGCGGCGGCACGTTCAGCGACTTCTACATCCACTTCATTGACGAGTGCGCCTGGATGAAGGACGCCTGGCCGATCCAGGCCCAGGCCACCGGCGGCCGGCATTACCGCGGCGACTGCATCGACCAGAACTTCGACAACTACTCGGTCGAATACGTTTTCGCCGATGGCACCCGGATGTTCCTCCACGGCCGCTCCATCAACGGTTGCTACGAGGAGTCGGCCAGCTTCGCGCACGGCACCAAGGGCGCGGCCATTATCTCAACGTCAGGGCACATGCCCGGCAAGTGCCGCACCTTCAAGGGCCAAGACGTAACGAAGATGGCCGATCAGACATGGGCCTTCCCACAACCCGAGGCAAGTCCCTACCAGTTGGAGTGGGACGACCTGATCGAGGCGATTCGCCAGGACAAGCCCTACAACGAGGCGAAGCGCGGGGCCGAGGCGAGTCTGGTGACCAGCATGGGACGCATGGCCGCTCACACGGGCAAGGTCGTCACGTATGATGAGATTCTCAACTCGCCACACGAGTTCGCCCCGGACGTGGACAAGCTGACGATGGACGGCCCGGCGCCGTTGCCGCTGGACGCCAACGGCAAGTACGCCGTCCCGCAGCCAGGCATCATCACGGATCGGGAATTCTAGTCCCATGGTTGCTCCCGAGCGTCTCGGATCAGATTTGTCGAATCGATCACTGCGCACCTGGCAAGGAGACAGCCCTGAATGGCATTAGATCGTTATTCTCTGGTTCGTGATTTGTGCCTGCCCACGCTCTTGTTCGCTGCCCTCGGCGCCATGTCCTGGGCCGTCCGCGGATGCGTCGGCTTCGGCGGTTCGTCGGGCTGCATCTTTGCCGGCGTCCTGTGGGGAACCGCCTGGTGGTTCCTTGCCCAGAGCGGCGGTCAGGCGACGTCTCGCCGCTACACCTCGGGCTGGATCGTGCTGGCGATGACGGTCGGCATCGGCATGTCCGGCGCGCGCGGTTGGATGCAGTGGCACAGCTTTTTCGATGGCAAGCTGCAAACCAACTACGCAGCCGGTGAGTTTCTGCCCATCTCCCGCGTTTATGGTTTTGTGTGGCTCTTCATCGCGGGCGTACCGTGGGCCGGGGTTGGGGCGTGCCTACTGGCTTGGTGCGGGTCGCTGCGCGAAACACGAGGTTGGCATTGGGCCATCCGCATCGCTTGCGGCATCGGCGGGGCACTGCTGGCGCGATCTCTCTTCTTTACTTTTCCGCAGTTCTTTTTGCCTCTGTACGAGTCGCTCGTGGACCGGTATCAGGACATCGAGCACAACCCCAACCTCGGCCGGCTCATCAACGATAGTCGCTCGGCGATCCTGCACATGGGCCTCTATCTGGGTCTGTTGGCCTACGAGGTTGCCCGCCGCGATTGGAAGAATGTCGTGCTGATTACGACCGTCGGAGTCGTCAGCGGCGCCGGCTGGTCGCTCTTCCAGACTTGGAAGTGGGCGTCCCACGTGTGGCCTGACACGAGCTTCAACTGGTGGCGATGCTGGGAGTCGTCGGGCGGAATCAGCATTGGTATTGCCTATGGATTGGCATGGTTTCTGGTCAACCGCGGAATGTCGGACGAGGAACAGGCGCTCTTCAAGGCGCGCCGCTCGATTGCCGGCCCGAATCTCGAGTGGTTGTTTGTATTCCTCTTGGTCATCGTCCCCTTCGGTGTCTTGATGGTGGAAGAGGTGAATCAATGGGGCTTCCTTATGCTGGCGGTACTCGGCGTTTTCGCCGTTTTGTACTATTTGCTCCGTGGACCTCTCGATGCCGAAGAGCTTTTGCCGACCAACCAGGTGCATGGGGATCCAAATCTTGAACGGTTCGGGCTTTATTTGGGACTGATCCTCGGATTGGGGTTCTCGCTGCGGAACGGACTCAAGGGCTGGTTCTTTATCCACTACGGTAGAGACGAATACTACGGCGAGGTGCTTTGGCAGATCCTTGGACCTGGAATCCTGCTCTGCTTGGCTGCGCTGTGCGTTTGGACGGTCGTTCGGCCGCTGCCCCGCGACTTCCGCGGCAATATCTTTCCCCACGCCTACGGCCTGATCTGGCTGGTGCTGATCTTCCAAAATGTGCTGGCCCAACTCGTCACCGGACCGCTGAGCGAGTGGAGCGAATTCGTTTTCAGCATCTACTATCTTCTGCTATTCGCGATCACGGCCCTGATCGTGATGCTCTATTCCGGCAGGGTGGAACGAGACATTGCCGGCCTGGAAACCGGACGCCAGGGAGTAGCCTGGCCTGAATGATTCAGGTAAGGTGAAAGAACCAGGAGCCATCGCGTGCAGTCGCTCCGGAAATCGCGCGCCCCACCGCGAGAAAACTCACCCAGCGATGGATTCATCATGAACGACCCGATTTCCAACCGCTTGCCACGCCGCGAATTTCTTGCCGGCCTGGGTGCGCTGGCCGGCACCACGGCGCTGGGCGCGCCCCCGTTGCAGGCCGCCTTGAACGCGGACGCTGGCACAAACGCCGCCGGCATCCCCCAGCGCGTGCTCGGCCGCACGGGCGCGAAGATCACGATCCTCGGTCTAGGCTCCGCGCCCGTGGGACACAGCAGGCCCGGGGCGGCCGTCGGGGTGCCGGTGTACCGCGCCGCGCTCGAAGCCGGCATCAACTACGTCGACACCGCGCACATTTATGATGACGCGGAGGGTTACCTCGGCGAACTCATCCCAAAGTGGCGCGACCGGATTTTTCTCACCACGAAGGCCCGTCCACAAAGCGACGACGCCCGGGAAGCCGCGCAGCTGATGGAACAGCAATTCGAGCAGTCGCTCCGGCTCATGAAGACGGACCACGTCGATTTGCTGCACCTCCACAGCGTGGGCGACCGGGATCCCGCGATGTTCCTCGCGCCCGGCGGGCCCATGGATTTTGTGCGGCGGATGAAGGAGAAAGGCTTGACGCGATTTCTCGGCGTCACCTGCCACAACCGCCCGTCGCGGGCCAGGCCGATTCTCGAAACGGGCGAGGTGGACGTGCTGATGTGCCCACTGAACTTCGCGGACTATTATCAATACCGTTTCGAGGAAGACATCCTGCCGCTGGCTCGCCAGCACGGTTGCGGCATCCTGGCCATGAAAGTCTTCGGCGGGCACCGCGGCAACTTCGCCGGGTACGTGAAACGCGGGCCGTCGAAGATGCCGGTGGAATATCAGGAGCGCGCGTTGCGTTACAGCCTCGGCATCGAAGGCGTGGCTGCCGCGGTGGTCGGCGTTTACGGCGTCGAGGAAGTTGAGCAAAACGTCGCCCGCGTTAAACGCTGGAAGCCACTCTCGCCGGAGGAACACACCGCGCTACGCGAGGACGGCAAGCAACTGGCCGCTGCCTGGGGACTCCGCTTCGGTCCGCCGGCCTGATTCGTGACAAGGCGCTCCAGTTGACCCGCACTGCAACGGGCGATTTGGCGTTTTACTTCCGCAGCGGCTATATTTCGTGCGCGCCGCACACTGAGGGCGGGCAACTGAGCTTGGTCGTTTGGCAGCAACACGGAAAGGAAGGAAAACAAGATGAGCTTGGCAGACGATCTACAGAAGTTGGAATCGCTTCGTTCTTCGGGAGCTTTATTTATTTATGCGCTATATGGTCGTTTTGGAGCAAGGTCCAACCAGCTACGGAGCGTATGTCCCAGACCTTCCGGGGTGCGTTGCCGTGGGTGAGTCCCAACAAGAGGCCCTCAAACTTATTCAAGAAGCAATCGAGTTTCATCTTGAGGGCCTCAAAGAGGATGGCCAGCTTATTCCTACACCTCATTCCTCAAGCACGTTCGTAGAGGTTCATGCCTAACAAGGCGGTTATCCGGTGATCAGGCGGGTTTCGAGCATATCTCCTGCTTGCACCACCAACGGCTCGTTGAGGGTAATCACTACGCGGCAGCCCTCTTGCTGAAGTTCGCCTTCAACGGGGTTGCCGGCCGCGGTAATCGCCACGGATCGGGCAATCGCGCCCTCGGGCAGTTCGAGGGCGATGGTCCGCACGTTGAGATGGCCCCACTTCAGATCGAGCCGATTGATCTGCTTGCCCGGCTCGCGGCTTTGGGCGAATGTGCCCCAGCCTTCCGCGGCAGTGAAGGCGGCCCGGAAGTCGTCAGGAGTCATACGGGGCGAGAAACCTAGATGGCCCTTGGGACCGTGGTATTCGAAGCCGCAAAGGGCCAGGAAGACACCATAGCTGGCCATGCCGCGGGCGTAATGGTCGCCGCACTCGATCTCATTGAAGGGGTTGTGCTTCGAGGGATGATACCGTTCGTGGACGCCGCGACAGATCGCGAGCGCCTCGGTAAGCATGCCATCCCAAACCAGATTGCCGGCCACCTGATACTCGATCCCCGTCCACACCTCGTCGCGATACAGGACCGATTCAGGCCCCAGGTGCTTGCCCTTGGGCCAGGTACACGTGAACAGGCCGGCCTCGCCGGGACGGGCGAACCATCGTTGCGGCGGATGGGCTTCGTTCTGCGGGCCGATGTCCGGCGCCCAGTTGTAGATCCATATCGATTTCAAAGCCGCCTGGATGGTTTCCCGGGGATACACGTAGCCGATCCCCACCTGGTGCGCCCATCCCTGGCCGAAGAGTTGATCGGCAAGGCAGCCGTTGGCGTACTGGTGCTTCGGATATTTTGCAAGATCGACCTTCTGCACGAAATACTCGCCGTTGAATAATTGCTTGACCGTCTCTTCGCGTCCGCGTTCGTAGATCTGGCGGCAGGTGGCGGCGAAGTCCTTCTCACCGAGTTCCTCGGCCATTTCCTCGGCCGCCCGCAGCGCGGCCAGATAGAGCGAGCCGACCATGGTATTGGAACCAAAGAAGTCGATGTCGTAGGTATTGTGCTGGGAGCCTTCGATCAAGCCGTCGGCATTGCCATCTTGTTGGATGAGAAACTCGAGCGTTTTTCGGATCCGCGGCCAGTTGCGTCGGAGAAAGGCGTCATCGGCCGAGACCTGGTGCTCGCGGTACGCTTTGAGCACGGTGCCGCCTTGGGAGTCACCTGCCCATATTTCCCAGTCCTCGCCACGGAAGCGGATCGCGCCGGTCTTTTCGTCGAAGCCGGCCTGGGGGTTGAAGTCCTGCATCTCGCGAACCGTTCGCTCCAACTCGGGGAACAGACGGGCCATGGTGTGCTCATAGTTCCACACATGCGCGCACGTGCCGTGGCAGCAGCCGACACCCTCCCATGCCCAGAACCGGCCGTTTTTCCACCACTGACAGGTTGAGGTGGCCAGCGTGGAAGTGGTCGAAAACAACCGATCCAGGAGCCAGTGCGGGAGCGTGGAGTCGTACCAGGTCTGGTGCCAGGACCGCGTTTGGCCGGCCAGCCGGTCGAACTGCTGGGCCAGATATTCAGCGACGGCCACTGCGTCGGAAAACCGCGTCGCGTAGAAGTTGCCACGTTCGGGACGGTTCGGAAAACACCAGACAACGGAAAACGTCACCTGCTGCTGTTGACCCGGTTCCAGGTGAAACTGCTTTCCCAAGGCACCGCAAAGCGGCGTGCCAAAGGGTTTTTCCAATTCGTTGTCGGCGGCCAGGCCGTTTTCCGTGAACAGGGCATCTGGCCAGGTGCCTGGGGGAAGCGAACTGCTCGTGAGTACGTCCGTCGTGTCGAGCAGGGCCAGCCCCATGGTGCCGAAGTCGATCTGCGACTCGAACGGTCCCTCGACGGGCAGCAAAGAAACGTCGCGGAGTTCGATCTGGTCGACGTTGATGTGGCCCCAGCCGTCCGCGTGTCGGTCCACGATTTCGATCCGGCCTTCCTTGCCGGCCAGATCGCGGACGTTCCAGTTTTGCTGATCGAGCTTCTCCTGGTTCTTGCCGGTAGCAGTTCGCACGACCTGGCCATCGACCACCAGATTGACGCAGGTTTCCCCCGGATGCTCCCCGCCGCCAAGAAGGAAGGTAAGAAACGACCGGTTGATCATAAACGGCGGTGAGACCAGCTTGCCTTGGGAACGGTCGCCGCCAAGGAAGGTGTTCACAAGCCCCTTGCCGGCAAACCCAAGCACTTCCTGCTGCCCCTCCAGCGTGCCGCCAGCCGGCCCCTTGCCAAACGCCTCGCCTTCGATGGTCCAGTCGCGGTAGCCGTCGGATTCGAAGTCGGCCAACACGACCGGCTCACGGAGTTCTTTCGGCGGCTCGCTCGGATGTGCCGAGCCGAGGATCATCGTCAGGCCTTCGCTCTGGATCACCCGGTTCGACCGTACGCCGAACAGGACATCGGCGCTGATGCGGCCGACGCCGTTTTCAAGCCAGCCGGCCAGCGTCACATCGACCGCCTTCTGCGAAGTGTTCTTCACGGTGAAGTGCATCACGGTGGCCGGCAGGGCCGAATCGGCCGCGTTGAGCGGAACAAACGGCGAAAACGCCTCGAGCGTCACGGCCACCGGCACGGTGGAATCCTGATATTCGACGTAGCCGATCGGGTATTCGCCCGCAAATCGCACGCCGGGGAACCCCCGGATGTCGAGTGAACGGACAACCACCTGTTCGCCCGTTTGCGCGCGGACGGCGAATCCTTGCTGCAAGGACGAGTCGACCGTGCGGTACTCATAGTTCGTCGCACCGTAGCCGGAGAACAAGTGCTGATTGAAGATGTCCCAGTGCATCAAGCGGCCGTCACCCGCCAGGTAAAGCTGACCCGTGCCGATGCCGC
>JAKEGR010000215.1 GCA_022615465.1 Planctomycetota bacterium
AATGCCTCGCCAATGCCGCGACCCGCAATTCCTCCGCAAAATCCGCAGCTATCACACCGACGTCAACGTGTAACAACTGCAAACTTGTGGGCAATACTCAGGCGATACGGGCATCCTTCTTTCGACAACTGATCTGGTCGGCGATCCGAATTACAAGAGTTTTCAAATTCGCGATCTCACCCGTGCGATGACTATCCATGGCACCAATGCCGAAATAGACGCCGCCCTGACCATCCTATCTGGCGCCGGCTTCGGTGTCGGCGAGGGTATCGACATCTCCGGCCAAACCGCCCGACTCGATGGCGCGCTTGTGCTCACCTCCGGCGGCGGCGTCAGCGGTTTCGCCGTCTCCGGACGCACGAGCACTGCCCCCATCCCGATCGGTGCCTTGCATGTGCTCCCCTCCGACATCACCGAGTCCTACGAAAGCAATCTCGTCTGCCTGCAAAACGTCTCGTTTGACAACAACGACGGCACCTTCGTCGCCGGCTCCACTATGCCCTGGCCGGCGGATTTGCCAGCGTGCGTATCGCCGCGGCCGACCTGGGCCTGGCCGGCCTCGCCATCCCCAGCGGCCCGCTTAACATCACCGGCATCGTCCTTTCCGTCGGCTCCACCCCCTCCGGCAACATTTATCGCCTGGCCCCACGTGGCCCCGGCGACATCGTCGCCGTCCCAGAACCCTCCACCCTCGTGCTCCTCGGCATCGGCATCGTCGGGCTAATTGCCTGGACCTGGCAGCGGCGCTAGTCGGAATCGAAGATCCGGCAGGTGTCCTGAACCACCTTGGCCCAAGCCTTGCTGGTCCATCGCCGCTTTGGTATAAAAATGAACTGGGTGGTCCTTCAAACCTGAGTTGACGGGTGCCAGGGGTGGCTTGTCCACCCGTGATCTGGCACTGCTGGACGAGCCAGCAGTGGCACCCAATATGTCCAATCAGCTTTGACGAACCGCTAGCCCAGGGCGAGCGTACTTAATTGGCGCGGCCTTGGTTTTGGCGCGGTAGCTCAATTGGTTAGAGTCCCGGACTGTCGATCCGGTGGTTGCGGGTTCGAGTCCCGTCCGCGTCGCTGCTGCCGAGTCTCTCCGAGACTCGGAATGCCAATCGGCCGGTAAGCCGGCTGTCAGGCCGGCTTTTTCGATGCGCCCTTCCGGCCAGGGATTGGCACCTTGCACTCGGGAACATTGTCGCTCCAGGCATACTCGGCAGGGCCGAGCCGTTCTTCACTGGCGAAGCATTGGTCCCAGGTAAGTTCCTGGCCCGTGTAGGTACACATTCGGCCCATGATGCCGAGCATCGTGCTGTTGGCCATGTACTGGCCGTTGTTGATCGGCCGGCCCTCGCGGATGCTCTTAAAGAGTTCGGCGTGCTCGATGTCGTACATATTGATCGAGTTGAGGTCGGCACCTGAATATTTCCAGGGATTCTCACCTTCGATCTGGAAGTTCAAGATATTCGCGCTTCCTTTGGTGCCCAACACCAGTTCGTCCACATAGTTCGAGCAGTCCTGCTGCTGCCGACACATGAACGACACGTGGACGTTGTTCGGATATTCATAGAAAACCGTATGATGATCATAGATGTCGCCATATTCGGAGCCGGTGCGTTGCTGTCGGCCGCCGGTGCCGAACGCGCGCAGGGGTTGAATGTCGCCCTGCAGCCACGCTGACTTATCCAAGCTATGCACCGCCTGCTCGACGATGTGATCGCCCGATAGCCAACAGAAGTAAATCCAGTTGCGGATTTCGTACTCCATCCGGCTCCAATCGGGCTTGTCGCCGCGATGCCACAAAGAACCGGCGTTGTAGCAGGAACGAATGGAAACAATATCGCCAATGGCTTTGTCTTCGATGATTCGCCGCATGGTCTCGCGGACGGCTGGATGGTAGCGCCAGCAGAGGCCGGAAACAACGGCCAGTCCTTTTTCCTCGGCTTTTTTACAAGTGTCGATAATACTGCGGACACCCGGCGCATCGACGGCGATGGGCTTTTCGACAAACGAGTGCTTGCCCGCTTCGACGGCATAGGCCAGGTGCTGCGGCCGGAAGTGCGTTGGCTCGGCCAGGATCACCACGTCCACGCCGCTGTCAATCACTTGCTTGTAGGCGTCGAAACCCGAAAACACGTGATCCTTGTCTACCAGCACTTGCTCTTGACTGCTTTCTCTCCTCCGCAGTAGTTCCACGCTTCTTTCAGCCGCATCTGGAAAGGCATCGCCCACGGCGACGAGCACGTTGTCTTTGCTGGCATTCAGGGCGTTTTCAGCAGCCGCGGTTCCCCGCCCGCCGCAGCCAATCAGCCCGACGCGCAACGACTCGTTTGCTCCCGCATGCACCGTGCGAGGTATCGCGAGCGTGTTCGCCAACGAAGCCCCAACCGCCAAGCCAGTTGAAGACTTTAAGAAATTACGCCGCGAGGTGCCAATTCCTGAGCTTGCCATAAGTATTTTTCCTTGCGAAAGATAAAACGCTGTTCAGCGTAATTCGCTGCCTACAGCGAATAAAGGCCCCTTGCCTGACATCTCAAATCTGTTCGCTTGACGCTCACAACTCGAGTACCCGATTCATGCGAGCCGCGACGTCGGCCAGTTCATCGCGCCCACCCCCCTCGACCTCTGCCGTACACCAGCCGCAATGCTGGTGGACATTTGCAAGAACAAGCGACGGTTAACAGGGATCACAGCGGAATTCATCGCGAGGCAAA
>JAKEGR010000216.1 GCA_022615465.1 Planctomycetota bacterium
AGTTGATCAATGATTCCTGGCAGGTCAGCGTAGCGCTGGCAAATGGCATCTGCCTTGGTGCGATCTTTATCTTGATCGCGTGCAGCCGTGAAGAGCACCGCCTTCATCCCCAGGGCATGCGGCCCCGCAATGTCGTTATGATCGCGGTCGCCAATATGGACCATTTGCTCGATTTTCACGCCAAGTTGCTCGGCCGCCGATGCAAACATGGCGCGGTGCGGCTTCGAGCGGCCAACTTCATCCGAAAAGGCAAATCCGCTGAAATACTGTTTGACCCCGTGCTTCTCCAGTAAATCGCGTAGCCTCCGACCGGGTGTGACTATGGTATCGGAAACAATCGCCAGCCGATAGTGGTGGGAGAGCTGGGCCAGCGCCTTGGCGCAGCCGTCGATGAGATCCGGCGCGATGTCAACTTCCATGACTTCATGCTCGGCAACCACCCGATCGAATGCTTCCGGTGGGAGCGACCGGCCAAGACCTTGCAGAATCACCTTAATTCGGGTCGGGACCGTCCAGGTGACATGCTGGTCGTGCCAGACAGTATTAAACGCCGCTTCGGCGGTATTGTAGGCTACTTCGACATCTCGCTCGTCGATAGGCTCGATCGCACGCAGAGCCTCAAAGACCAACCGTCGCCGTTGAGCACGCTTTGTTGGCAGACTGCGGGCGGCCCGTTTCGGTTCGTCGGAATCGTCATGAACGATTGTATCCCAGAGGTCGAATGTAATCGCTTTGAGTGATTGATTCACAATGGTTAGCCTCCACTGGCCCGTCCGCCGTAGTTCCATTTGGTTGCCAGCAGCACTGCTCCCAGCAGCGCGCAGCCAACAAAGAGATAGAAAATCGAATCCCAACCGTAGGCGTTCTTCATGTAAGTGACGACAAAGGGAGAAAGAAGTTGCCCGCAAGAACCCATGCCGTTGATGACGCCCGCTGCCGTTGCGGCCCGGCGGGGAGTACCAATATCCATTGCCCCGGCCCCAGTCATCAAGGTGTCGGGGCCATAGGTCATAAATCCCATCAGGGACAAGGCCAGGGCAGGGCCGTATTGGCCCCAAGCGACCAACGTAGGCACCAGATAACTGGCAACCGCTAGTCCCAACAACATCAGCGACCCTACCGGAAACCGCTTGGCGGAAAACATCTTATCCGACACGTACCCAGCAAACACGACTCCCAAGAACCCGACTAACTCATACCAAGAGGAGGCGACGCCAGCGGCGACATTGTCTAACCCGACACGTTCTACCAGAAACAGTGGCGCCCAGAACAAGATGGCGTAGCGGGTCAGCTTGAGCAGAAAGTACATGGCACCGGTAATCCAGACTGCCGAGTGGCCGAGCACTTCGAGGATATCCGCTAATCCACCGCTCTCGTTGGCAGCCTGCGGGTCGCCCGTCTCGTCCTGGTCGATTTCGTTGGGATGAATTTCGTCAAGTTCAGGCAGGCCCACGTCTGATGGGGAATTCCTCGTCAGCAGCACATAGAGTAGCGTAATGCCGGCCAATACGGCCGCGGGCATCCAAAACACCCGCCTCCAGCCCCAGGCATCGAAGGGGGCGTTAGAACTGATACACCAGGCCGCAAACTGCGTGGCCAGGAAGGCACCCAAGACGTAGCAGGTGGCCCACCAGGCCATCACGACACCTCGCTCGCTTCGGGCATACCAGGGGGCCATGTTCTTCAGCGTGCCAGACCAACCCGTGGATTGGGCGCCACCGCTAACGGCTCCCAAGAGCAGGAAGAGGAAGGGCGTTCCGCTCAACCCCATGAAACCGTTGGCAAGAACCGCCACGATCATGCCCAACCCGACGATGAGTCGGGAACCATACCGGTCGGAAAGGACGCCTGCGAGAAACTGCCCCAACATGTAAGACAGGCTGAAGACGAAGAGGATCCACTTAAAATGATCGTCATTAAACTGGAGTTCTTCTTTTAGCAGCGGCATGGCCACGCTGAAGTTCTTCCGACAAAAATAGAACCCCGCATATGCCAGCCAGGTGACCACGAATATCCGCACTCGATAGTCACCGAAAGCAATGCCTTGCGCCAGCGCCTCGTGCGGTTGAGAAGCTAGTTTCTTCGTCATGCCAGATCACGCTCGCGTTTTCAACGGCGGAATTGGGAGCGGAAAGCTTGAGACAGGGGATCGCTCCACGGCCCGCTCTTTGTCGTACAGCGGTACATTCTAGGATAAACTGAATCACGATACCAACCCTGGAAGGGTTACACCAGACGGCGTCGCGGTTTTCATTGGACCACGACGGCGTAACGACACGACGTGGCTTCAAAACCGCGAGCCAGAACTATGCCGTGTGGACCGTGTCTCGGAGAGACTCGGCTACATGGTGGATCTGCCGGCGATCCGCTCAGCAAGATACCGCAGAATATCGCGGATCGAGATGACCCCGGCCAGGTTACCACAAAACAGAATTGGAAGATGCCGATACCCACCGACGTTCAGTTTATGGATGGCGAACGCGATCTTGTCGTTGGTTTCGAGTGTCACCGGGTCGGGCGTCATGAATTGTGAGATGGGGCGGTGCATGAATTGCCGGGCGTCGGTGTTGAGCTTCATCAACGCATCGCGCTCGCTGAAGATGCCGACGAGCTTCCCATGGTCGATCACCATCACACAACCGATCGTCTCGCGAACCATCTTCTTGAGCACATCGCCAACAGAAGTTTCGGGGGTGACGGTCGAGGGAGATTTCGGCCAGAGCCGCTCGATGCGGTCGCGGAGCAGATCCGCCTCGACGCTCGTGGCCGGCACCCGAATGCTCAGGTCGGTGAGCGCTTCGCCGCACCGCTCGCACAGGTCGGCGCCTTCGATGTTCTCGGCATCGCAGTAGGGGCAGATGATCATGTGACTTCCCACGTATCGTCCGAGCGGAACAGTTGATCCAAGTCGCCGCGGCCTTTGTCGTGAATCGCCTGCTCGATCTGCTCGTTGATCATCACGTCGTACCGCGGCCGGTCGACGCAACGGAACACGCCTATCGGCTCGGGGAAACCATCCTCATAACGCATCCGGCTGAGCAAGTAGGCCAGGCTCGGCTCCGGAGCTTTTTCGTCGTGAAACAATAGGTCGTCCTCGGAGATGCCTTTGCCCAGTTCCACGACCTCGGGATCCATGCCATTGAGGCGAATGCCCTTGTCGCGGTTCTTGCCGAAAATCAGCGGCTTGCCATGCTCGAGTTCAAGCGTGGTGTCCAGCTTGGTCTCGCGTTCCTTGGCGTAGCCCCAGGCACCGTCGTTGAATACGCTGCAATTCTGGTAGACTTCAACGAATGCCGTGCCTTGGTGCTCGGCGGCCCGCTTCAACACTTCGCCCAAATGCTTGATCTCGGTATCAATGCTGCGGGCAACGAACGTCGCTTCGCAGCCGATCGCCAGTGACAACGGATGGAGCGGGTTGTCGATCGCGCCCATCGGCGTGCTCTTGGTTCTCTTGCCAAGCGGCGAAGTGGGTGAGTACTGGCCCTTGGTGAGACCGTAAATGCGGTTATTGAACAGGATAATGTTCAGGTCCATGTTGCGGCGGATGGCGTGCATCAGGTGATTACCGCCGATCGAAAGGCCGTCCCCATCTCCGGTGATCACCCACACGCTCAAATCGGGTCGCACCGTCTTAAGCCCCGTGGCGACGGCCGGCGCCCGGCCATGGATCGAGTGCATCCCATAGGTATTCATGTAGTACGGAAACCGGCTCGAGCAGCCGATCCCGGAAATGAATACGATCTTCTCACGCGGGATGCCCAGGTTTGGCAACACCTTTTTCATCTGGGCCAGAATCGCATAGTCGCCGCAGCCGGGGCACCAACGCACATCCTGGTTGCTCGCAAAATCAGCAGGTTTCAAGACTGGCAGAGGAATATCAACGCTCATGGGTAGATGACGCCTATCGTGATGGGTTCTGCGTTCAGGTCTTGATCGTTTCTGGAGGATCGGTTGGTGGTCCCCCCTTCAGCATCGCCTCGATCTTGGTTTCCACCTCGGCCACACTGAAGGGCTTGCCTTGGACCTTGTTGAGGCCGGCCGCATCGACCAGATAATGGGATCGAATGATCGCGAGCAACTGGCCCATGTTCAACTCGGGCACCAGTACCTGCTTGAACCGCTTCAGGATCGCGCCCAGATCCTTCGGCAACGGATTCAGATAACGCAAATGGCAGTGCGTTACCGCCTTGCCGCTGGCTTGCACATTATGGACCGCCGTGGCACAGGCGCCATGCGTTCCTCCCCAACTCAGCACGAGCAGGTCGCCCGTCGACGGGCCATCGAGCTTCTGCGGCGGATAGTCGTTGGCAATGAGGGCCACCTTCTTCGCCCGCGTGTCCACCATATGCTGGTGGTTGGCCGGCTCGTAGTTCACGCTGCCGGTGACGTCTTGTTTTTCCAGGCCGCCGATGCGATGCTCCAGGCCCGCCGTGCCAGGGAGCGCCCACGGCCTGGCGAGCCGAGCGTCCCGCTCGTAGGGCAGGAACGCTTCGCCATCAGTGCGTGGGCCGGGGTGTTTGATCTCGAACTTCGGCAGATCGGCGACGTTGGGAATCCGCCACGGTTCCGAACCGTTCGCGATGTACCCATCGCTGAGCAACAACACCGGAGTCATATATCGAACCGCAATCCGCCACGCTTCATAAGCGACTTCGAAACAGTCCGCCGGGCCGCTGGCGGCAATCACGGGAATCGGACACTCGCCATTGCGACCATAGACGGCCTGGAATAAATCAGATTGTTCGGTTTTCGTCGGCAGTCCGGTCGACGGACCGCCACGCTGCACATTGACGACGATCATCGGGAGTTCCGTCATCACGGCCAAGCCAAGGCCCTCGCCCTTGAGCGCAATGCCCGGGCCGCTGCTTGCGGTAACAGCCATTGCCCCGGCGAACGCCGCGCCGATCGTCGACGTCATGGCGGCAATTTCGTCCTCGGCCTGAAAGGTTAAGACGTCAAAATTCTTGAGCCTGGCCAACTCATGAAGGACGTCACTGGCTGGGGTAATCGGATACGCGCCAAGGAACAACCGCTTGCCGCTGAGCTGGGCTGCCGTTATCAGGCCCCACGCAATCGCCGTATTACCCATGATGCTGGTGTACGTGCCGGCGGCGAGCCGGGCTTTTGGCACGTGATATTGCGTGTGCATTGCCTCCACGGTTTCGCCGTAGTGAAAACCAGCCTTGAGAGCTGCCGTGTTGGCCTGGGCGACATCGGGCTTCTTGCCGAACTTGTCTTCGATGAACCGCAACGTAGGATCAAGCGGCCGGTCGTACAGCCAGAACACCAGTCCCATCGCAAAGAAGTTGCGGCAGCGGTCGGCGTCCTTCTGGCCGAGACCCGAGCCTTCCACCGCCTTGCGGGTCAGCTTGGTCATGTCGACCTGGTACAAACGATAGGAATTGAGACCGTCACCCTCCAGCGGATTTGCGTCGTAACCGGCCTGTTCGAGGCCCTTCATGTCGAACGCGTCGTTGTTGACGATCAAGATGCCGCCTGGCCTCAAGTCGACCAGATTCGTCGCCAGTGCGGCCGGGTTCATTGCCACCAACGCATCGACCGTATCGCCCGGCGTGTAAATGTCCTTGCTGGAAAAGTGAATCTGGAAGCCGCTCACGCCTGCCTTCGTGCCACGCGGCGCGCGGATCTCGGCCGGGAAGTCCGGGAACGTCGCGATGTCGTTGCCGGCCAGAGCCGAAGTGTTGGTGAACTGGGTGCCGGCTAATTGCATGCCGTCGCCCGAGTCACCACAAAAGCGTACGGTGGCCTCCTCGATGCTTTGAATCGACTTCTCGGTTGCTGTGGTGGTGGCCATCGTTTCGGATGGTTCCTTACTTGGACGCCGAGGGGTAGGGGATGGGGAGATCGTCAT